>NZ_JAYKTT020000006.1:0-72012 GCF_038404745.2 Chlorogloeopsis sp. ULAP02
GTGCCAATCGTATCAAGCGACGTTAACCTGTACTACCTGACGGAGTGACACGAAGGCTGCAAAACTTACTGAATAAGGTATGGCGCGTAGACCTTTGTGAAAATAGGGCAGTTTAGCTTTTTTTAAACACAATCAATTCGCTAGCTAAATTCCACCAAAATTTCATTGCTCCTACCCATAAACAACCCTTACGGGTTCGCCAGTCGCTACTAATGGATACGTCGCTAGCTAACGCAACGCCTGACGGCGAACGCGCTTACAAGTCGGCAGAGCCGCCCAGCGCACTGGCTCACCATATAAATCAATCCAAAAAGTACTATGACGTTGATGCAAACACTTCAACTCCTTCAAACGTCCCAGGTATTTTTGCAGTCCTATATTTCAGTATTGGCGTCTAACAAAAATTGCACAAGTATAGGCAATGGCAATAAGTAAAATCCTGATCAATCGTTTTATTAGGGGAAACCAGAGATATCCAATACTTAACTGCGGCAGCAGTAAGAATCTTTGTATACTGCGACGTCGGTTCTTAAATAGTATTGGTTGAGCAAACAAAGTTGCTAGTTTTTCTATCGTTGCAATTTTATGGAATTGTAACAGCAATACTAATACCTACAGCATTGTATACTGCATGGCTGTCAGTACATTTTGGAAGCATATGTTTGATAGGTCGAGCAATGATTGAGACGACCTATCTTTTTCTACTGCAAAATCGTTACATCCTCGTACATCAACTATTTTAGCCTTCTCCTCACCTCTTCAGGTTTAACATCTTACTAACTTACATCTGTTTCACACTTTCTCCTTTCACTAGGGTGATCGCTTTTTGGCGAAGATCATTGTTGTAGGAAGCTGGCATAGGGTTCTATTAATGCTCCAGGATAGCTTCTTTTTTATAAGTTATAACCCAGTTTTGTAGGTCTATTTAAGCATCTTGCCATCAAAAACAAAGAAAGCAGCGGATTTACTCCAGCTGCTTGAACAAGAAATGAAGTTACTCTATTTACCTTAGCGCCACCTGGCTAACTGGTACGACACTAGCCATCTCCAAAATTGGCACAATCAAATCTTCGCGCTTGACTGCCATCATATGGACACCCTGACACAAATGCCGTGCAATTTGGACTTGCTCTGCGGCAATTTTCACGCCTTCTGCTAACGGATCTTTAGCTTGAGCCAATCTATCAATAATGTGCTGGGGAATTTTTACACCCGGAACGCATCTATTAATAAACTGAGCATTCTTTGCCGATTTCAACAAGAAAATTCCCGCTAAAATCGGCTTATTACAGCCTGCGGCAACTTTGTCCATAAACTTTTCCAGCAGTTCAAAATCCGTAATCATTTGGCTTTGGAAAAATTGCGCTCCTGCTTCTAATTTGCGTTCAAATCGTGTTTGCAAACCTGACCAGCTAGCACATTGGGGGTCAACTGCTGCACCTGGAAATAAATCCAGCGCTCCATCAGATAGGGGTTGCTCATTACAGTCAACACCATGATTCAATTTCTGAATAACTTGTAGCAGGCGTACAGCCTCTAGATCAAATACACCTTTGCATTCAGGATAATCGCCTGCTTTCACAGGATCACCTGTCAAAGCCAAGATATTCCTGATACCGAGAGCATGCGCGCCCATAAGATCAGCTTGCAAACCAATACGATTGCGATCGCGGCAGGCGAGCTGACAAATCGGTTCAATATTATGTTGTAGCAAAATCGCCGATGCGACTACAGAACTCATCCGTAGTACTGCTCGGCTACCATCGGTAATATTGACGGCATGCACCCTCCCCTTAAGGGTAGCCGCCATTTTTAACATCTGTTCTGGATTACCGCCTTTTGGTGGTGCCACCTCGGCCGTAATCAAGAACTCACCTGCTTTCGCAGCTGCACGGAAAGAAGTTAAAGGAATTGGATTTCTCGTAGCCAGCATAACAAAGAAGTTTTCTGTCATTGGGTAAAGCTATAGCACATGTCACCCCATTCAGAAAAGCTCATAATGGCAGAGAGTACCCCATAGCAGTTTTTACTTTTGTAAGAGTGTGGTTTGCGATCGCCTCTGCTTTGTGCTTCCCATGCCGTAATACTGACTCTAAATAGCTTTTGTCGTTTATTATCGCCTCATATTTTTCTTGGATGGGTTTGAGGGCATTAATCGCGGTTTCTGTTAATAATGGCTTAAATTGTCCCCAGCCCATGTCCTGACACTCAGCCGCTACTTCTTCCTTAGTCTTGCCAGCAAGTAACATATACAGCGTTAACAAATTATTACATTCCGGGCGATCTGGATTGTCAAACTCCAAACCACGAATCGGATCGGTTTTGCAGCGCTTAATTTTTTTGTTAATCTCATCTGGAGGATCTAGCAAATTGATCCGGCTCAACTCAGAAGGATCGGATTTGGACATTTTTTTAGTCCCATCCGTCAAACTCATAATCCTTGCCCCTTCCTTTCTAATTAAAGGCTCTGGCAACTTCAGCACTGGTTGATCTGGTTCGGCAAATTGGTGATTAAACCTGTTCACAATATCTCGTGTTAATTCTAAGTGCTGCTTTTGGTCTTCACCTACTGGAACTTTATCCGCTTCGTACAGCAAGATATCAGATGCCATCAGCACCGGGTAGTCCAACAAACCTACACCAACATTTTCACCCTGCTTGACAGCCTTTTCCTTAAACTGAATCATATCAGTTAGCCAATTTAAAGGTGTGATGCAGTTGAGCAACCAAGTCAGTTCAGCGTGGGCAGAAACGTGGGATTGTACAAAAATGGTGGAGTATTGTAAATCGATACCACACGCCAGATAAAGAGCAGCGATCGTGTAGGTATCTGCCGCTAGCGTTGCTGGATTGTGCGGCAGGGTAATTGCATGCAAATCCACCACACAAAAGAAATTGTCATACTGACTTTGGATTTCTACCCAGTTGCGAATTGCACCTAAGTAGTTGCCCAAATGTAGATTGCCAGTTGGTTGAACACCAGAAAGTACTCGTTGCCTACCCATAAATTTTAACTTTAGTAGTCAATAGTTAATGGTTAATATTCATTGGTCAATAGTCAATACTCAAAAAGTTTTTGACTTGAGAGCGATCGCATAGATTTAGTTTACAAAACTCGACAAAAATTAAATTCTGGTCAAACAGAGTCGCATTAACCTTGGAAGTAATTAAGTATTTTCTTAGATTCCGGGGTATTTGCATGAAAGCTTTACTACTCTGGCCTATAATGCCCAATTCCTTTTGGTCTTACCAAGAAACGCTCGATTTAGCTGGCTTGCGTGCGACCAATCCACCATTGGGTCTAATCACAATTGCGGCAATGCTACCTAATGACTGGGAAATTCGTCTAGTAGATCGTAATGTCCGCCTAGAGAGAGATGACGAATGGGCATGGTGTGACATTGTTATTATCTCTGCAATGATTATCCAGAAAACAGATTTCTGGGAGTTAATTGAAAAAGGATTGGCTTTAGGTAAGAAAGTGGCAGTGGGTGGCCCTTTTCCGACTTCAGTACCGGAGTTTGCCCTGGAAGCAGGAGCGCATTACCTTATTTTAGATGAGGGAGAATGCACAATTCCCATGTTTTTAGAAGCTTTGGCACAAGGAGAAGAACGAGGTATTTTCCGGGCAACAGAAAAACCTGATGTCACTCAAACACCAATACCACGCTTTGACTTGCTGGATTTAGATGGTTATCTGGCAATCACGGTGCAATTTTCGCGAGGATGTCCGTTCCAGTGCGAGTTTTGCGATATTATCAACCTATTTGGTCGCAAGCCGCGCACAAAAACGCCAGAGCAGATGCTGGCTGAGTTAGAAGTTTTGTATCAAATGGGTTGGCGGCGATTAATATTTATCGTGGACGACAACTTTATTGGCAATAAACGCAACGCCAAAGTCTTTCTCCGGGCTCTGATTCCTTGGATGCAAGAACGCAACTATCCGTTTATTTTGCTCACCGAAGCATCCCTGAATTTAGCAGAAGATGATGAGTTAATCGAACTGATGGTGCAGGCTGGATTCACAATGGTATTTATGGGCATTGAAACGCCAGATGTAGAAAGTTTGGTAGGAATTCACAAAGAACAGAATACTCGTCAGTCATTGATGGACTCTTGCCATAAGATTACAAGAGCCGGATTGCAAATCATGTCTGGCTTTATCATTGGCTTTGATGGTGAAAAGCCAGGAGCTGGACGGCGTATTCAGCAGTTTATTGAAGATATCGGCATTCCTCAAGCTCATCTCAGTTTACTGCAAGCATTACACAATACAGCAATGTGGACTCGCCTCAAACAAGAAGGGCGATTGTTAGAAGAGTTAGGAAATTACTTTACTTTCCAAAAATCCCTGATCAACTTTATTCCTACTCGTCCAATCGAAGAAATTGTCAGAGAGTATATTGATGCTTTCTGGAATTTGTATGAGCCGATGCCCTATCTCAAACGCACTTTTCGTCACTTTAAGATGATAGAGGGTAAGCGCCCACAGAGCAAACGCCATATTGGTTGGCATGAGTTGCGTCTGTTTCCAAGGATTTGTTGGCGACAGGGCGTGCTTCGCTCGACTCGTTTCCGTTTCTGGTGGCAGTTGCTTGCGATCGCACTTCAAAAGCCAAACTTACTTTATGACTATTTTGTTGCTTTAAGTGTTGGCGAACATTTCTTCACCTTCCGTCATGAAGTGAAAGCACAATTAGAAGCACAACTGGAAGCTTTAAAGCAACAACAAGCAAAACAAAAAAAAGCAGAAACTGGTTACCAACTACAATCAGTTAATTAACTATTTGATAATAAATTGAAACAAAAAATTTGAATTTAAATGGCTTATTTAGGTGTGTTATCCTGGGTAACACACCTTTTTTAATTAATTTGTCATCTATATTTATATTATGTAAAATTAATTACCATATAAAATTGCGATTAGGTAATTGATTTAAGACAAAAAAGCCTCTTATAGAAACAACTCACTTAAATCTCTAAGTATTAACACTGTTGTAAAAATATAACTTAATACCTTATATTAAAACTATCTAAGTATTGATTATATTTTTGATAGTTTATGCAGCTGGTTTGACTTATTAATTAATAAAAACACAATTTAAGAGCATCTTCATAGATTGCTAAATAAATAATATTTGTACTTTTGCAATCGGCAAAAGATTTTGTGGCGGCTAAGTAGTTGGCTATATTGTCAAGACTATAAGTTTATAAGTAGCTGCCTTCCACTTAATAAAACTAACAATAATGAAGAAATATGGAAAAAATAGTAGCCACTGGTTTAATAAATGAATTTCAAAATTGTACACAAATACAATATAGCGGTCAATTACATACACAAAGCGCTAAGGGAGTTAAATGGACTTTTTATTATCGTTTGGGACGAATAGTGTGGGCAACAGGAGGAAATCATCCCTTTCGACGATGG
The DNA here is from genome assembly GCF_038404745.2 of Chlorogloeopsis sp. ULAP02. Classification (NCBI taxonomy): domain Bacteria; kingdom Bacillati; phylum Cyanobacteriota; class Cyanophyceae; order Nostocales; family Chlorogloeopsidaceae; genus Chlorogloeopsis; species Chlorogloeopsis sp. ULAP02. The sequence goes on from NZ_JAYKTT020000006.1 coordinate 5,429, forward strand.
CGCAGACTTATAGCTCAATATTGTCCCAGTCTTGAGACTGAAAAAATACAATTATCCTCTCAAGATATTTCAAGAGATTATTGGGATTATTGCCTACTTGAAAATTTATATGAAAAACAGCAAATTAAGCGAGAACAAGTTAATTTAATTGTGGAAAATACTCTTGCAGAATTGTTGTTTGATTTAGCTCAACAAGCAAATTTTTCCTCAATTAGTTGTGAACGTAGTCAAAAAGTTATTTTAGAAACGCCAATGAGCTTCACTAGTGCAGATACATCTCTTAAGCAGATGCGAGACTCTTGGAAAAACTGGTCAGAAGCTGGTTTAGCAAATTTTTCTCCTAATTTTGCACCAATCTTAATAAGACCAGAGCTACTTCAAAATCAGGTTAGCCCTAGTGTATATAAAAACTTTATCACTTTAATTAATGGCAAGCATACTCTTCGTGAATTAGCTCTCAAGATGAAGCAGAATGTTTTGCCTGTTACTCGTTCATTGCTCCCTTATATCCTCAAAGGAACAATTGAATTAGTTGAAATTTCTGATTTGCCTTTGCCCATTATTAAAGTTCACAACCAATCTAACAATAGTAAAGCAAAAATATCAAGTATACCACTGGTTGCATGCATAGATGATAGTTCTCAAGTTTGTCAGATAATGGAACAAATTCTCGTCCCTAAAGGATTAAGATTTGTTCAAATTCAAGATGCTTTACAAGCTTTACCAATTCTCATCGAGCATAAGCCAGACATTATTTTTTTAGATTTGATTATGCCAGTCGTTAATGGTTACGAAATTTGTGCTCAACTACGACGTATTTCTCTATTTGCTAACACACCTATAATTATTTTAACTGGTAGCGATGGTCTTTTGGATAGAGTGCGAGCTAAAGTTGTTGGTTCAACAGGTTTTATGAGCAAACTAATAGCAGCTGATAAAATTATTGATGTAATTAAAAAGTATATTTCAGTTCCAGTAAAAATATAATTCATTAGTATTTTTACTGAAGCATTCGCTAATTTAATAACACAGAATTAAAATAGAACAATCATTTTAGATGTTTAATTGCATAAAAAATTCAGTTTTCTGAATTTTTTATTTACCGTTGCTCAGTGATATTTACAGGTCATAAATATGAATACAGCTTTAGTTGTTGAAGATGGCTTGACTGATATGGAGATTATTAGCAAGTATTTACAAAATGAAGGCTATTACGTAATCAGGGCTAAAAGTAGTGAAGAAGTTCAAACAATTATCAATCAAAATCAGCCGAATGTAATATTTCTAGACGTTATTTTACCGGGTAAAAGTGGTTATGAAATTTGTCGTGAACTAAAAAGTGATCCTAAAACTAGCGATATTCCAATTATTATGTGTTCAACAAAAAATAGTGATGTTGATAAAATGTGGGGTACTATGCTTGGTGCTGATGCCTATATATCTAAACCAATTGATCGACAAGAATTAACTATCACTTTAAATCAATTAAACAAATAGATAGGTTATAAAAACTCCTTTGATATCTATGACTCATAAGATTAAATATAGGAGTTTGTAATTCACTATTTTCGATATTTAGAATTAGGAGAAAAGTCTTTGAGTTTAAGACAAAAGTTTTTAAGCTTTAATTTAGGTACAAAAGGTATAGCTGTAATTGCATTACAAAATATTACAGAAATATTGCAAGTATCATTAACAGAGATATGTTGTATTCCTCAAATGCATAGTTCTGTTTTTGGTACTTATAATTGGCGTGGAAATATGCTTTGGTTAGTTAATTTAGAAGAGATGTTGGGCTATATCCCTCTTCAAAAAGAAGTGAATTTACTCTCAAAAATGATAGCTATTGTAGTAAACAATGAAGATAAATACTTAGGATTATTAGTGCGTCAAATTATGGACATTGAACAATTAGATGCCAATAATTTAAAACCAACCAATTCTGAGTTATTTTCGCCAGATATTTCACATCTATTACATGGATACTTTATTAATGATAGAGAGGAAATGATTATTAATTTGAATGCTAATGCAATTCTTCAATCACCTATGTGGGACATTCATAATTAATGAAAGTCTCGGCTGTTTAAAATTGATAAAATGATTTTTACTTTAGATGTTAAGGAATTGAAAATGACAAGTGTATATAAAGAAAATTTTCATCATAATGTTGATGATGAACATTGGGTAAAAAGCAATTACAATATGAATATAGTGGATTCTATTGACAGTATCGAGCAGCAATTAAAAAATTGGCGGCAGCAGTTGCAAGATATTGTTAAAGAAATGCGGCAAGCTTCTGATATTGATGCATTATTTAAATTTGTTGCTAGAGATATTAGGGAAAAATTAGTTTGTGATCGCGTTTTGATTTATCGATTTACCTCTGCGGAAACTGGAACTGTTTTAGTAGAATCAAAAACAGCAGGTTGGACTCCTGCAATTGGTGAGAACATTCCAGCTATTACCTTTGGATTAGCTAATAATAAAGATTATTTAGAAACTGTAATTATTAATAATACAACAGAGGTAGATATTGCCCCTTATCAATTACAACTGTTTGAAAAACTTCAAGTCAAAACTAGTTTGAGCCAACCAATATTTGTTGAAGATAAGGTGTGGGGCTTGCTAGTAGCTCATAATTGTTTGGCACAAAGGCAATGGCAAGAGGTAGAAATTACCTTACTATCTCAAATTGCCATAGAGTTGACTTACAGATTACAAAGTTTTGAATTTCAAAGCAAATTACTACAGCAACAACAGCAGCAGAAATCATTAATCAAAGTCATTGACAAAATTCGACAAGCATCAGATGTCGATACTATTTTCAAAACTACTACCCAAGAAGTGCGCCAATTATTACAATGCGATCGCGTTGCAGTCTACCGCTTCAATTTTGACTGGAGTGGCGCATTTATCGCTGAGTCTGTTGCAAGTGGTTGGGTATCACTAGTAGGCCCCGATATTAAAACTGTCTGGGAAGATACTCACTTGCAAGAAACCCAAGGAGGGCGTTATCGCTATCATGAAACTTTTATTGTTAATGACATTTATCAGGTAGGACATACCTCTTGCCATATCGAAGTTTTAGAACAATTTCAAGTTAAAGCCTACGTAATTGTTCCTGTATTTTCTGGCTCAAAATTATGGGGATTATTGGCAGCTTATCAAAATTCTAGTCCTCGTACTTGGCAAAATTCGGAAGTCAGCTTACTAACTCAGATTGGTTTACAATTTGGCATTGCATTATCTCAAGCAGAATATTTAGAACAAGTACGATGGAAATCTGAACAGTTAACTCAGATAGCTGAACAAGAAAAAGCTTTAAACAAGGTAGTTAATCGTATTCGCCAATCCCTAGATTTAGATCATATCTTCAGAACAACTACTCAAGAAGTACGCCAATTAATACAATGCGATCGCGTCGCAATTTATCGCTTCAATTCTGACTGGAGTGGCGCATTTATTGCTGAGTCTGTCACTAGTGGTTGGGTGCAACTGGTAGGCCCCGATATTAAAACTATCTGGGAAGATACTCACTTGCAAGAAACCCAGGGAGGACGTTATGCCAAGGGTGAATCTTTTGTTGTTAATGACATTTATCAGGTAGGACACGCTTCCTGTCACATCGAAGTTTTGGAACAATTGCAAGTTAAAGCCTATGCGATTATTCCTGTATTTTCTGGATCCAAGTTATGGGGCTTGCTCGCGGCTTATCAGAACTCTAGCCCTCGTGCTTGGCAAACCTGGGAAGTCAATTTGTTAACCCAAATTGGCGTACAATTTGGTTTAGCTATATCCCATGTAGAATCTTTCCAAAATACTCAACAACAATCTCAAAAATTAGCTGCGATCACAGAACGCCAACAAAATCTAATTTTCCTGACTCGCAAAATCGGAGAAGCACTAGCAGGAAAAAGTGAATCTTCAGAAACTTTGAGTATTCTCCAGACAACAGCCTTAGAAGTTAGGCGATTATTGAAAGTAGATCGAGTGATTATCTATCGCTTTAATCCAGATTGGAGTGGTGAATTTGTTGCCGAATCTGTTGATAAAAACTGGATTCCTTTGAAAGAAAAACAAATAGATATAGCTTTGCTGCAAGAGAATGGCCATTGCGACGCTCTCCGCCATCTTTCACAATTGTACCAACCTAGAGATATTTATTCACAAAGCACAAAAGCGGGTTATTCACGACAGAAAACTACTTTTGTTGTAGATGATATCTACAAAGCAAACTTTCCTCCTTGTTATATGGAGCTTTTAGAACAATTTGAAGTAAAAGCTTATCTCACAGAGCCTATTTTTAAAGATCATCAACTGTGGGGATTGCTGGCAGCATATCAAAACTCTGAACCACGTCACTGGGAAGAGTTTGAAGTGAATGTCATGACTCAGATTGGTGTGCTATTAGAAGTTGCGATACAACAAGCAGACACCTTAGCAAAACTACAAGTACAGTCACAAGAACAACAATTGTCGATCGAGCGGGTGCAACTCATGTCCAAAATCTTTGAGCGCATTCGCGAATCATCAGACTTGGATACAATTTTCCGCTCAACGGTGAGGGAAGTTCGCAGTTTGCTTAACGCTGAACGAGTAGCAGTATTTCGTTTTCTTCCTGAATCTGGTTACAACGATGGAATATTTGTTGCTGAAGACGCGCTTCCGGGATATTCGTCAGTTTTGAAAGCACAGATACACGATCATTGTTTTGGAGAACAGTATGCTGCTGGCTATCGCGAAGGTCGAATTCAAGCTGTTACAGACATCTATAATGCCAATTTTACTCAATGCCACATTGATATTCTTTCCCAATTTCATATCAGGGCTAATTTGATTGTGCCGTTGATTAAGGGAGATGAATTATGGGGTTTATTGTGTATCCATCACTGTAGCGCCCCACGAGAATGGCAGGATGAAGAGATTACTTTAGTTAAACAAATTGCCGAGCAGTTTAGCATCGCCCTACAAAAAGGGGAATACTTGCAACAACTACAAACACAGTCGGTGCAACTTGCAGAAGCCGCAACTAGGGAAAAGGCAGCCAAGGAATTATTGCAAAAAGGCGCAGTGCAGCTATTAGCAGCAGTTAGATCGGCTCTCAACGGCGATTTAACAGTACGTGCGCCGCTTACTGAAGATGAACTAGGTACGATCGCTGATGCTTACAATAATACTCTCCAAGCTTTGCGCCAAATTGTTATCCAGGTACAAGCCGCTGCCCAACAAGTGGCAAGCACTTCTCGTCGCAGCGATACTTCTTTGGGAGAACTGAAAAATTTAGCAAATTTACAGTCTAGGGAAATAACTGAGGCATTAGGGGAGATTCAGCAAATGCTAGACTCTAGCAAAGCTGTAGCAACTAGCGCTGAATTGGTGCAAATAGCTGTGCAACAAGCTAACCAAACAGTAGTCTCTGGTGATACAGCGATGAACTCTACTGTAGAAGCAATTCAGGCAATTCGCGAAACCGTTGCCCAAACCAGCAAAAAGATTAAACGCCTCAGCGAATCATCACAAAAAATCTCGAAAGTGGTGAGTTTGATTAGTAACTTTGCCACACAGACAAACGTGCTGGCGTTGAACGCAGCTATTGAAGCCACCCGTGCTGGCGAATATGGAAAAGGCTTTGCAGTGGTAGCTGATGAGGTTCGTTCTTTGTCTCGCCAATCTGCTGCTGCGACGATTGAAATTGAAAAATTAGTCCAGGAAATTCAAGCAGAAACTGGTGAAGTAGCAATGGCAATGGAAACAGGTATTAAGCAAGTTGTAGAAGGTACAAATCTTGTGAGTGAAACACGCCAAAATCTCAACGCTATAGTTGCTGCAACTGCTGAAATTACCAAATTGCTGCAACAGATTACTGAAGCAACCCAAACCCAAACCCTGCAATCTACATCAGTAACAACGTCAATAAAAGACGTAGCAGAAATTGCAAATAAAACTACTACTGAAGTAAATGAAATTGCTGCTATTTTCCAACATTTATCAAACATGTCCCAAGATTTATTAGCAAATGCCAGCAAGTTTAAAGTCGAATAATTAGGGAACAGTGACTGGGGATTAGGGACGCTTGAAGAGGAGTGGGAGAGTGGGAGAAAATCCTTCTCCGTGTCAACGGACAGTTCGCACCTGCGGAAGCTGCTAGCTAACGCAACGCCTTACGGTGAACGCGTCTACAACGGAGGGAACCTCCGTACACGACTGTCCTCCCCTTGTCCTCTTTACTGCTCCCTCTTAGTCGAATATCTAAAATTTAAAATTGAACAGCCAAAATATGATTAGCGATCCTTCTATCCGCGAACAAGGCTATATCTACTTCCTAACTGAAGCTCCAGAATTACTACAAATTATTGAACAAGAGCTTTTTAGCTTGGAAGAACATAGTGTTACAAAAGTGCATAATTTAATGCGAGCCACTCATACTTTAAAAGGAGGTGCTGCTAACGTTGGACTAGAATTAATTAACAAGATTGCTCATTCATTAGAAGATGTATTTAAGACTCTTTATAATCCTGAACTAGAAATTGATAATGAATTGCGATCGCTACTATTTCAAGCTTACGAGTGTCTCCAAATCGCATTAGTGTCAGAACAGAATCAAAGTAATATTAATAATGATGAGATTTTACAACGAGCAACTTCTGTATTTGCCCTGTTGCAAGAAAAATTAGGAGATGCTTTTGGTGCCGATACTCATATTCCCACATCCGAAGAACTAGGATTTGATATTGTCCTATCTATATTTGAAACCGGAGTAACACAACGCCTAGAAAGTATTGCTGAAATAATTAAAGCTCCATCAAATACTCTTGAACTAGTAGAGATATTACGCTCTCACGCTGAGATTTTTCTCGGCTTGGCAGAATCTCTAAACTTACCAGGCTTTGGAGAAATTGCTCAGAACATTATTACTGCACTTACAGTTAACCCCAAGCAAGCACTCAAAATTGGAAAAATTGCTTTTGTAGATTTGCAACAAGCTAGAGACAAGGTAATAGCAGGCGATCGCATTCGTGGTGGTGAAACTTCTTCTGCTTTGCAAGCATTAACAAAGGTAATGGATGAAATCATAAATCAAACTAGCGATTTATCTGTAGAACTGGTAGATGAAATAGTCAATAAATCCGTCAATAATAACTTTTTGAGCCTAGAATTAGAAGAATTTTATATTTTTTTAACTAACAGTAAATCTCGTAAAAAACCTTTGAAGCCAATACTTGCTAAATTTTACCTAGTGGTTATTCGCTATCTTTTAGGTTGGTTTAATCATTATCGAGAGATACCAGAAGAAGAATTTACTTTATCTCTATTAATTCCTAATTCTTCGCCAGAAAATACTATTAATTATATTGAAAATTGGTTAAAAGATTTTTGGGAGTTTTTGCCACATCAAGATGATAGCTATAACCTATGTCTGTATCGCCAGGGTGCGATCGTAAATATCTTGCTGGCGATCACTAGATTTCAGTACTCCACTGACACCGATAATCAAGTCATCCAAGTCCTCAAAAGTAAAGTTGACAAATTAGCAAAAGAATATAAACAATGTTCTCCTCTAACTGCTCAAGAAAAAAATTGGATTAACAACATCAAGTTAAAAAACTTACTGGTAGTCAAAGAAATATCTACCTCTACCTCTTCACAAACAATAAATCCTTTGTTAGAGGCAATCTGGGGAAAAGAAGAGAATGCCAACCTTGACAGTCAATTGCTAACCACTGAAGCAGAAATTGAAACTTTTCATTCAACTGAACATTATGAACAACTGAATATATTTGAGCAGAAAACAGAAGAAACATCTGAAACAATTATTGAAGTTATTCCTGAGTTAAATATTATAAAAAAACTTCAAAATCCAGAACAAACCTCCTCATTACAGAATGAAAAAGCTTTTCATAATACATCTGTTAGAGTAGATGTTAAAGCATTACAGCGCCTTAACTATTTAGCAGGGGAATTACTGATTTTTCAAAAACAAGTTGCTTTGAATGACGAGAATATTACAGAATTAATTGAAAATTTATTTCAACAGTTATCTAGACATTTAGAAAATTTAAATAATTTACGAGAATTGCCACTCAAAACACAATATATCGCTAATAAAGAAAAATTACAAAATGTTGCAACAGTAAATTTTGATTCTTTAGAAATGGATGAGTATTCAGAATTTAATTTAGTTTTACACGAAGTATTAGAAGAAACACTACAACTACAAGAAACAGTTGATTCTATTAACTTACTCGTTAAGCAAGAACATCAAATTAAAGACAAAAAACAGCGTTTAGTGCTGAGTATGTTAGATAACTTGGTTACAGCAAGAATGCTACCTCTGGGAAAGATTTTAAATCGCTTTCCCCAGATGATAAAAAATTTAGGAAATGTTTATGGTAAAAATGTAGAATTGAAGCTCATCGGTACAGAGGTGCTAATCGATAAGGCGATCGCCGAAAAACTTTATGAGCCTTTATTACACTTACTACGTAATGCTTTTGATCATGGCATAGAAACTCCACAAGTTCGTAAGGAAAGAGGCAAATCAGAACAAGGTTTAATTGAAATTTGTGCCTATCATCAGGGTAATCAAACATTAATTGAAGTGCGGGATGATGGTCAAGGATTAAATTTAGAAAAAATTCGTGCTAAAGGGATTGAACTTGGTCTTTTACCAGCTAATAATACTACAAGTTCAGAAAAACTGTTAGAGCTATTATTTGCACCTGGATTTTCTACCGCGGGCAAAGTCAGCGAAATCTCTGGACGCGGTATCGGTTTAGATATTGTTCGCTCTCAGCTAGAGGCATTAAACGGTTCAATTGCAGTTCAATCTGTATCCGATCAAGGAACAACATTTACACTCAAACTTCCTTTTTCTATGACTACTGAACAATTAATGATAGTCCAAGCAGGAGAAGCTGTTTATGCCTTGCTTTTAGACAGTATTGAAAAAATCTTACTTCCCTGTGCAGACCAAATCAAAGAATTGGAAGGTAGAAAAACTTTGTATTGGAATACAAACAACGATGAATGTATAGTTAGCATACGCCAACTTTCAGAGCTAATGCAATACAATAGTTCGCTCAACCGAAGTAGTCTATCATCTCATCGGCTCACAATTAATGATATTGGGGAAATGAATAAACCCGTGCTTTTGCTTCGTCATAATCGAGAAATTTTAGGTTTAGAAGTTGACCAAATAATCGGCGAGCAAGAGCTAGTAATTAGACCTTTAGGTAGTGCGATCGCTCCTCCTAAATATATTTATGGTTGCACAACATTGGCAAATGGTACCCTGATTTTAGTGATTGATAGTGTTATGTTGTTGGAATCTCAGGAGATGCAAGCAACAGTTGAGATTGTAACCTTACCAATCGTCCATTCACTCCATCAAAAAGCTTTGCCGTTATCTGGAATCACTATTCAATCTCCACTGCTACCAGCTGCTTCTGATTCCACAAATTCTTCAACAACCACAATCAATAAGTCTCTAGAACCAGATTACAAAACAGCAAAAGTCATATTAGTGGTTGATGATGCAATTAGTCTCCGCCAAACCCTTTCTTTAACTCTCCAAAAATTTGGCTATCAAGTACTACAAGCTCAAAATGGTGTAGATGCTTTAGAAAAGTTACAGCGACATCCTGAAGTTTCGCTTGTAATTTCTGACCTTGAAATGCCGAGAATGAATGGCTTTGAGTTATTAAATAATGTTCGGCAAAGCCAAAATCTAGCAAATAAACCAGTCTTAATTCTTACTTCTCGTAGTGCTGATAAACATCGTCAGTTGGCACAAGCATTAGGTGCAACCGCTTACTTGACTAAACCTTATTTAGAGCATGAATTTCTCTCTACTGTTAATAATTTAATAAATAAGGATATTGATGACTTTAGTAATGTAATTATGAGTAATTAGTTAGTAGATAGTAGTTATAGTTAGCCATTAGTCATTAATTACTAATCCTGCCTTCGGCAAACCCCTCTGGGGGAACGGGTACTCTATGAGTTCTCCATTGGGCATAGCCCTTTTCGTAGAGTAGGAGTACACAGTTATTACAACGGGAAACACACAAAAGCGAATTGTCTCACCACCGCACTCGCTCCAAAACACACAACTCTCCACTTTAAGGGCGCGTTTAGAAAATAAATTGTCTGTTTCAACCGAACAATCATCGGCAAAACCCGCCTTTACAGTGGTTAGTGGTTCTCTTCAAAGAAGCATTTCCACAGTGCTGTTTCACCACTAAAGTGGCTCCTCAAAATCACACTGCTTACCACTCCACTAATTGTACAAACGCGATTAATCGCGTCTGTACTGACCAACAACTAATGACTCTTGACTAATCTTCCAGTGATTTGGCTGGTACTTCAACTGCTGTGACATCAATTGTGCCTTCTGGTGTAAAGCGTTGAAAATGCCCCTGTTGCACTAACAAAAGCTCCCCACAGTTAGGACACTGTAACTGCGTCTTATTTAAACCCGTAAATTGATAATCGCACACGGGACAGCGATCAGTAACTAGGTTACGTTGCAGCCACCACCGGAATCCGAAAAACGCAAGAATGGGTGCTAACAAAAGTAGCCCAACAATAATCAGCAAGGAATTAACCAACCAGCCTAAGCCCAATGACCCTAGCAACCATATAACTGCTATGAATATAAGCCAAGGACGGAGATGATACAGATTCCACTCAAAGGTTTTAAAGCTCATTTCTTAAGTATCGTCTTGCTCTTTCTATAGGATAGCGAGTTTATCCAGTAGTCTCTAGTGCAAGAGGCAGAAGGTTATGAGGCTAATCAGACGTAACTTTTTTGTCTTTTTGAATCATATTTCTTTACTGCTGTTGTATGTAAACCAGTAATAAATTTTTCAATTACAGAATTAAGCGCTAAAACCAATGATTACAGTAAATTGCGTAATCACAACAAGAATTTAGTATAATTTATAACATAATCATTGGCTTGACAAAGTTTAAGAAATGTTATGTGACTGTAAATTTTTAGTGAAAAATGTAACTATATCTATCTAAAGGGGTAAAGTAAAAAATAGTTAAAGAAATATACACAATCAACTCAAAACGATGATCCTGTTTTTATTGTGTGAACTATAGGTGCTAAAACATTTTCAGTAAATATATTTAAATTACCGCTATCAATAATTAGCATTTATACAAACTTGTAAAAGCAAAATAATAGCCTTCCTCTTCTAGTGACATAGAAGCAAGATGAGGTCACTTGTCAACGCTTCTTGAAATGATGGGATGTTTAGCTTGGTTTCTTTGGCAGTTTATACAACTCTGGCAATGGTTTTTACTCGTGGCAAGGTATACGCAAATCAGCATCAGCTAAACAATAATAAAAACAAGTTGATATCTACGATTGAGGAAAATCTTACTAGTTGTAAAGATACGAATCGAGACTTACGACAAGAATATAGGCAATCAATATTAGAACAGCAAGAACTATTTTACTCCTTAGCAGAACTTAGCCCATTTCCTGTTGTGATTGTATGTATTGAAAGCGGTAAGATTCTATTTAAAAATCAACTTTTAGATTCTTTATTTGGAACAGATTCATATCAAAAGCTGGATAAAATAACTTCTGAATTTTATGCTCATACTGCTTTATGGACTCAATTGACTAATAAGCTTGACAATGGTGAACCTGTTAGAAACTTTGCAGTACAGTTAAAAAAAATTAATGGAGATATTTTTGAAGCCTTTATTTCAGCTAAAGTAGTTCACTACGAAGATAAACTAGCAGCACTATTCATATTCAATGAGCAGCCTAGAACAAAACATATAAATGCCTTGCTTGGGGATACAACTGAAGATATAAGTACCCAAGCAGAATCAGAAAACATAAACTCTGATTTTGTAACTACCACAGGCTCTACAATCCCAGCATTAGCAATTAGATACCAACATTTAAAAGCACGTTTGCATTTGATGGAACGTGCGCTTTCTGCTAGCAGTAATGGGATTATTTTGACAGATGCCAATCAACCAGATAATCCTGTCATTTATGTTAATCCAGCCTTTGAAAAGATGACAGGCTATTGTGCTTGTGAAGTCATTGGACGTAACTGCCGTTTCTTACAGGGAAATGAACGGGATCAAGCAGCTGTTGAGGAATTACGTACTGCTATTCAAGAACAAAGAGAGTGCCACGTAATTTTACGGAACTATCGTAAGGATGGTACACCATTTTGGAACGAACTTTACTTAGCTCCAGTGTTTGATGCCTCTGGCTGCTTAACTCATTTTATTGGTGTTCAAAACGATATTACTCAGCGGCTAGAAACTATTAAGGCTTTGCGGGAGCGAGAAGAACAGTATCGTAAGATTGTGGAAACTGCTACTGAGGGAATTTGGGTACTCGATAAAGACAATACCACTGCCTTTGTCAACCACCAAATGGCAACGATGTTGGGCTACACAATCGATGAGATGCTAGGTAAAACGCTGTTCTGTTTTATGGATTCAGAAGGGCTAGCGATCGCCACTACTCTGCTTTCACATCGTCATCAGGGTATTAACGAGACACACGATTTCAAATTTCGTTGTAAAGACGGCTCAGATTTATGGGCAATGGTTTCTTGTGCGCCGTTGTTAGATGAGCAAGGAAATTATACTGGAGCGTTGGGGATGGTTACTGACATCACCGATCGCAAACGCATGGAAAAAAAGTTAGTCTGCCATGCCTTCTACGACGCTCTTACTGGACTGCCCAACCGAGTTTTGTTTATGGATAGACTAGAGCAAGCGATCGCACGAATAAAACTTTACCCAGATGACCTATTTGCTGTATTAATTCTAGACCTTGATCGTTTTAAGCTTGTTAATGATAGCCTTGGGCATTTAGTTGGCGATCAACTACTGGTGACAATTGCCCAAAGGCTCCAAAATTGCTTGCACCCTGACGATAACGATACTGTGGCTCGCTTAGGTGGAGACGAGTTTACTATCTTGCTTTCTCACATCCAGTCTATTGATGACGCAATTCGCGTAGCAGAAAATATTCATCAGGTACTAAAATCACCATTTAACTTAAACGGATATGAAGTATTTACAACTGCCAGCATTGGCATCGTCTTAGGTACAGCCAAGTACGCTCAAGCCGCAGACTTGCTTAGAGATGCTGATACTGCCCTTTACCATGCCAAAGAGCAAGGTAAAGCTTGGCATATGGTTTTCGATATTACCATGTATGACCGGGCAGTTGCACTTTTGCAGTTAGAAACGGATTTAAGATGGGCAATTGAGCGACAGGAGTTGCAAGTGTTCTACCAACCAATTGTATCAGTTGCAACAGGTAGGATTATGGGATTTGAAGCACTTGTTCGCTGGCAGCATCCAGAACGAGGGCTAATTCCTCCTACTGAGTTTATTCCAGTCGCAGAAGAAACTGGACTAATCGTGCCGATTGGTAGATGGGTATTACGTGAGTCTTGCCAACAATTACGACAATGGCAGTTACAATTTCCTGAGATCGAGCCTTTGAGTATCAGCGTCAACCTTTCTGGCAAACAGTTTGCCCAACCTTATTTAGTTGAGCAGATCGACCAAATTTTACAAGAAACTAACCTTGCTCCGAGCTGTTTAAAGTTAGAAATTACCGAGAGTGCAATTATCGCAAGCCCTGAAAAAGCTGCTACTGTTCTTCGACAACTAAAAGCTTTGGGGATGCAATTGTGTATTGATGACTTTGGCACAGGTTACTCGTCTTTGGCTTATTTGCACTATTTTCCGATTGATGTTTTAAAAATTGACCGTTCCTTTGTCGCTCGACTTGACAACGATGGTGAACAATTAGCAATTATTCGAGCCATTATTACCTTGGCTTGTAACTTAGGGATGAGTGTAGTTGCTGAAGGAGTAGAAACAATGAATCAGTTAGTACAACTAAGGTTGTTAGAATGTGACCAAGCACAGGGTTATTTATTCTCACAACCTTTAAATAGCGAAAAAGCAAGCATTTTGCTAGCTGTTCGACCAAAGTTTTAAATTGGGGACTGGGAAGAGGACACGGGGACAAAGGGACGCGGGGACACGGAGAATCGATCAGTACGTTCTTGCCCCAAGTCTTGTTGTCTCCCCTGCTCCTTGTCCTCTTCTTTGTCCCTAGTCCCTAGATAAACGTTGCTGGTAATAGCCCACTATTTTTTCAGTCACTTCATTTACAGAAAGACCGTCAGTGTTAACTTCAATAGCATCGGGTGCTTTCTTTAAAGGAGAAACCTTGCGGGTACTATCTTTCCAATCGCGTTCGGCAATATCTTTTTCAAGTTGCTCTAAAGAAATTGTAGATTGGTCTTGCTTTTTATAGTCTTTGAGGCGACGACGTGCTCGTTCTTGTACAGATGCAGTTAAAAATATTTTCACTTCTGCATCAGGGAAAACATGAGTACCAATATCCCGTCCTTCTGCAACTAACCCACCTTTTTTACCCCAGTTTTGCTGTTGTTTCACCAGTGCTTGCCGCACAGCAGTTTGTGCTGCGATCGCCGAGACTTTGGATGTTACTTCTAGCGAGCGAATTGCTTGAGTAACGTCACGATTGTTAATTGAAACTCGTACAGGAGATTGTAAATCCTGACTGGGAGCTAGTTCAATTACACATCTATGAGCTAATTGGGCGATCGCACACTCATCATCAAGGACAATTCCCTCCTGCAAAACCAGCCAGGTGATAGCACGGTACATTGCTCCTGTATCCAAATAAACTAGACCTAGTTTTGCTGCCACTTGACGAGCAACGGTAGATTTTCCGGCTCCAGCAGGCCCGTCAATGGCGATGATTGGTTGGCGATCGCGTAAAATAATATTGTCAATCAAACGTGTAGAACCAAGACGAGCGGCGATCGCGAGCATTCCTTCCTCCTCAATTTTTTCTAAAGGTATCAACGTAGTCGGTTCAACCAATTCAATATATTCCACAGACAAAGAACTGGCGAGTGCGAGTTCTTGCTGTACTGTTGATATCAGCGTTTGAGCGTCACGTTCGCCGGCATAAAACTTGGTAGCTGCTCTCTGCAAACCGCGATACAACATCGTTGCTTGCTGTTTTTCCGTTGCACTTAAATATTGGTTGCGAGAACTTAAAGCCAAGCCTGATGCTTCCCTTACCGTTGGACAAGCAACAATCTCAATCGCAAAATTTAAATCAGCTACCAGCCGTCTAATAACAGCCAGTTGCTGCCCATCTTTTTGACCAAAATAGGCTCGATCTGGCTGTACCAAGTTAAAAAGCTTAGTCACAATCGTGGCAACACCTTGAAAGTGGCCTAACCGAAAACGGCCACACAAACCTGAAATCATAGCAGATGGCGGAATGACTTGTGTAACCTTTAATTCTTGTAAATTTTTCAGATCAACTCCCATTTCCTCCGGATTAGGCGCAAAAATTGCATCTACTCCAGCTTTTTCGCACAGTTGTTTGTCTTGGTCTAAAGTCCGGGGATAACGTTGATAATCCTCATTGGGGCCAAATTGCAGAGGATTGACAAAAATACTGACAATTACCACAGCATTTTCTTGACGCGCCCTTTGAATCAAGTTTAAATGACCTTGATGCAAAGCTCCCATCGTGGGAACTAGACCGATCGCCGTCAAGGATCTGTCAGTCACTTCAAATTCTGATTGTTGCTGTTGCTCTAAAAGCAAATTGTCTAAGCGGCGTTTAGCTAGATAGCAGCGCAATGCTGCAACTGTTGTCAACAGGCGCACAAAAATACCCCTAGTCTTTCTGTTGCTCTCCCCAGTTAGTTTATATCTGAAAACGTACCGAAGAGAGTATTAACTAGAGGATAAAAAGATTAAATAAATAAGGGAACAGAGGAAGTGGTTATATCCGTTTGAAATTTTAGATTTTGAATTGCAAATGTCTATGGCCAGTCTATATCTGTAAAGTTCAGAGTAGTTTGTAGTTAGTTATTGGTTAGAAAAACCACCAACTAACTACTAGCTTCTCATCGTTTAACTTACCTGCCTAAGACTTCTATTCTGACTGGCGCAAGTCCACTACCGAGCATTCCCAAAACCCTTGCTGCACCCGTGGAAAGGTCAATAACTCGACCACGAATAAATGGCCCTCTATCATTAATGCGTACAACAACGGAACGACCATTGCGGGTGTTGGTAACACGTACTCGCGTTCCAAAGGGTAAGCTGCGATGGGCAGCTGTCATTGCCTCTGGATTGAATCTCTCACCTGTAGCAGTACGATTGCCAGCAAAATCGTAGCCATAAAAGGAAGCTATGCCTCTGAAGCTAGCAAGCACTTGCCCAGCTACTTTCTGTGGCAACTTTGGTATTGACATAGGTACGCGAACTGGTGGTAAGTCGGCAATTTTATTTAAGGGAGATGCGTTACCTATGAGTCTGCGCAGACGATTGGTTACTTGTAGTGCGTCTTGTGCTAAATCTTTGGTCGTATCTGCTAACCGCGTATCCTCATTAATTTCTACGAGTTCCTTGTTATTGGCTTTGATCACAAAACGACCGTTAAGCAAATCTTGAGCAGCTAGGCTTTTGTTCTGGCTTCCTGATGCTGCTGTAGATGCATCTTTTGCTTTCCAACTGACAGTAATCTTGTCAGAGTCCACATTGTCCAGGACTAACTGGTTAACTTTCGCTGCTACTACACTAGCTCTTTGCACTGGGTCGTTTTGAGCAGAGTTTGCTTGATTGCCTACAACCGCGACTGTTCCGCCAGTTGTTGCCACCTTGGTAGTGCTGCTGGTATCAAGAGTTTTGTATACCCCGTTCACGTTAGCGATTTCACCAACTTTCGTTTCTGTGCTGGCTACTGGCTTGTTGCCTGTAAAGGTGAGAACGGGGATATCGCGGATATAGAGAGTTGCCGCTGGGCGACCTGCCATTTCATGCGTGTGAATCTTCGCGATCAGAGCCGCACTAGAAACAGGATTCGCTGTTGGAGATTTGTATTCTCCCACTTTTACCACATCACCAGAAGGCTGAGTAGGAGAGGGTTGAGCCGTTTTTTGTGCGGTTTCAGAACGTCCAATTAACGGTGTCCCCAAAACGGTGCTAGCAACAGCGACAACAGTCCACAAATGTTTTTGATTCATGCGTCCAATATTAAAGCAACTGTAGAACAGAGATTTCATGATTCGTGGGTTTGTACTACTAAGAGTGACTTTGCCCAACAACCGAACTCGTTCCGCTTTCACTTTTTGCTTTGTAACTGCAACAGACTAACATGAACTTTTGAGCTTGGGGATCAGGGTTTTAGCGTAAGAATAGGTAAATTTATCAAAATTAAATTTGAATTTCAGGGGCAAAACCTTGCTCAAAAGCGGATTTCGCTTTGGTAACACTTTTTTTGATGGATTAGAAATTTTATTAGTAAACCTTAATGATATTTGGTATTTAAATCAATTACGTGATATATTTACCTTGCCGAAAAAGCTCTTTAATGGTAAAGAGTGCTGTTGTTTACTATAATGATAAAATAATTACTTACGTAGAGTAATTGTACCTAAAATACTTTCTCGTAAATCTAAAATAATTCTACGTAAAATTTGTTACTAATAATAAATTGTAGCTAAATATTAAATCTGGAAGTTAGAGAGAGATTGCTCATCATAAATCTAGATAAATGAAATCGCTATTTTAGTCACACCCAAATAGCGCTGAGTTAATACAGTTCTTGTCCTCACTGATTTATAGCCTGGAAACTGGGAACCCATCCAGGCAAACTTCTCCTCCCAAAATATTGAGAAAGGCAGTAGCTCACTCAAATACATTCCCGGTTCAGAAGCTAGAGGATAGCGCGAAAAGTCGTAGCAATTATGACATCTAAATTAATACACTAACTTTTTCTAGTCACACATAAATACAAGAATTTTAGTCAAATAAAATACAACACATCTTAAAACAGAGTTTTAGAGTTGTTCTGATTTAAGGAAACATTTTTTACACGATTAAAGAACATCACTCATTTCAAAAATTACTTATATTTGCTGGTGTGATTCGATGATTTTGTCACCACGGCAAATAAATACCACAAGTAGCCTAGTGTAGTAGAGAAGGCGTAATCATTCACACTTAGATTATTAACTTCATGGCTAACCAAAAATATTTACAGATAGCCTCATTGCCACTTCAATCTTTTCTAGATGACTTGCATGACAAGTACAAGTCAGAGCAAGAGGGTGCGGTGGCAGACTACATTCCAGAACTAGCAAAGGTAAACCCAGATGCTTTTAGCATCTGCATAGTCACTATTAACGGTGACGTTTATAGAGTAGGAGATTACAACCAACTATTTACTATTCAGTCAATATCTAAAGTGTTTGTGTATGGATTAGCACTAGAAGATCATGGTCGAGAGTACATATTGACTAGAGTTGGCGTAGAACCTACAGGAGATGCATTCAACGCCATCGTCTTGGATGAGGAATCAAAACGGCCTTACAACCCAATGGTAAACGCGGGTGCGATCGCTACCACCAGTTTGATCAAAGGGTTTGGTGCTAGTGAGCGTCTCAATCGGATGTTAGATATGTTTCGCAGATACATTGGTCATGATGTATTCGTTGATATAGCGGTATTTACATCCGAGCGCACTACTGGACATCGAAACCGGGCAATGGCGCACCTCATGCTCAACTTCGGCATGATTGACGAACCAATAGATGAAGCACTCGACCTTTACTTTCAGCAGTGTGCTGTAATGGTGAATTGCCACGACTTAGCAGTAATGGCAGCAACTCTAGCGAATAAAGGCATCAATCCGATCACAAAAGAACAAGCAGTTGATAGCCGTTATATCAAAGATATTCTCAGCGTTATGTACACTTGCGGAATGTATAACTTTGCTGGTGAATGGGCTTACAAAGTTGGTCTTCCTGCAAAAAGTGGAGTTTCTGGTGGAATTATCGCTGTAGTCCCAAATCAAATGGGCATAGCAGTGTTTTCGCCCCGGTTAGACTTACGTGGTAATAGCGTGCGAGGAGTAAAAGTGTGTGAGGAACTTTCCCAGTATTTTGGTTTGCACTTATTTGAGTGTTCCCATCATAAATGTAGTTAAAATCTTATCAACCAAAAGTTGTGCCATTCCAGCCCCACATAAAGCCTTTAGCATCGGCAAACTCAATATAAACTCGATTTTTTGGTACACCCAGCTTTTGATTAACCTCCTGGCAAAAGTCTTGACTCATCGCTTGGGTTTGATCTGGCTTCATTGTGCCAACACTTTTAATTTCTATGTAACAAACTGGATCTGTTGTACCAGCAAAAGTCATGGGAACCTCACCTTCAAAAGTTGTCATGACATAAGACTCTGGTTTTCCCGTATGTTTAGCTAATTTTGCTGACAAGGCTTTGAGCATTGCTTCAACTTCAGTTTTGTCTGGTGTAGATACAGAAGTTTGGACTTTAATCAACGGCATAATAATTTTTTTGATTCAACACTGTTAAGTTTATCGAACCGTAGAGGCATAGAAGAAGAGGAGGAGGGGCAAAGACGGGGGGACACCCAGACACGGGGACAAAGAGATTAAGCTTCTGAAGGTGAAAGTTGAGCTTCTAATCTCGAAGTTCCAGTTTTTTAATCTTCCACTTTGCTCCTTAAGCCCCTCTGCTTCTTTCCTAGTCCCTAACCAACTTTGATCGCAAGGATCGGATAGAAGCCAATCTGGAAATACGCCTAATCTAGGGTCACTGAGAAAGTTATTGAGATCATTGATATGCAAAAACTCTCAATGGGCATTTCAGAGTGGATACTTCTCATCACCCTTTCTGTATTATGGGGCGGCTCATTCTTTTTGATTAAAATTGCTCTTAGAGATTTGCCACCACTTACAGTTGTTCTATGCAGGGTTAGTTTAGCTGCGATCGTGCTAACTATCTTTGTCTTTATCAGTAGGAAACGAATGCCTGCTTCTTTGAGCTTGTGGCGTGAATTTTTGGTGATGGGAGCATTGAATAACCTAATCCCATTTAGCCTGATTGTTTGGGGACAAACCCAAATTAACAGTAGCCTCGCCGCGATTCTCAACGCAACAACACCTTTATTCACAATTTTGCTAGCTCACTTTTTTACTAAAGATGAGCGTCTGACACCTAACCGTTTAGTTGGAGTTTTTTTGGGATTATGTGGTGTCATTGTATTAATTGGACTAGATACATTACATGGGCTGAGTCTAAATAGTCTCGGACAATTAGCTATTTTAGGTGCTGCTTGCTTCTACGGTTGTGCAGGAATATACGGTCGTCGGTTCAAAACTTTGCCTGCTACTGTCACCGCGGCGGGAATGCTAACAAGTACAACAGTTCTGGTCTTGCCGCTAGTATTGTTGGTAGATCGCCCTTGGATTTTACATTTGAGTACTGTTACTAAATTGGCTGTTTTAGGATTGTCTTTATTCAGTACGGCAATTGCCTACTTGATATATTTCCGTATCTTAGCTGTAGCAGGTGCAAGCAACTTATTACTAGTAACATTTTTAATACCAGTTAGCGCTTTAGTTTTAGGCATCTTTGTTCTGGGCGAGCAACTGCCATGGACTGAATTTGGAGGCATGGTGTTAATTTTTGCTAGCCTTGCCGTAATTGATGGAAGGTTGATTTCTCGTCTATGGCATCCGACTTCAGAAATTTAAAGATAGTGGAAGGATAAAGTATAAAATGCAGCAAGTTTCATTATCTGAGGAAATTTTTTGGCAGGCTATCAATAGTCGAGACACAAGTTTGGATGGAGTGTTTTTCTATGGTGTACACTCCACTCACATCTACTGCCGCCCAAGTTGCCCTAGTCGCAAACCTAACCGCAATCAAGTTATCTTTTTTAGAAAGTCTGAAGAAGCTGAAGCAGCAGGTTATCGACCGTGCAAACGCTGTCAACCACAATACTCAATAGCACCAAATTCTGCTTATGCTAAAGTGTTAGCAACTTGTCGTTATATTGAAGCGCAAGTAGAGCATATCCCTACACTTGCCGAATTAGGCGCTCATGTGTCTACAAGTCCCGCGCATTTGCAACGAATATTCAAGCAGATAACTGGTGTAACGCCATTTCAATATGCAGATGTTTGCCGAATGGAAAGATTTAAAAAACGCTTGAAACAAGGGGATACGATCGCTAATGCACTTTATGAAACTGGGTATGGAGCAAGTAGCCGTCTTTACGAAAAAGCACCGCAACAGTTAGGTATGACACCAGCTTCCTATCAAAAACATGGGCAGGGCGAAACTATTCGTTATGCGATCGCCTCCTCACCTCTGGGAGAGATATTAGTGGCAGCCACTACAAGGGGTTTATGCTGTGTACGGCTGGGGGAAACAGCAACAGCACTACTAGAGGAGTTAAAACAAGAGTTTGCAGGTGCATCACTTCAGTCTGGTGACGATGAGCTTTATGCTTGGACTCAGGCTTTAGTGGACTACCTCAGCGGAAGAAGCATTTGTCCCAGTCTACCCCTAGACGTGCAAGCTACAGTATTTCAACTTCTAGTTTGGGAGGCTTTACGAAAAATACCAATCGGAAGCACAGCTAGCTATAGTGACATTGCTCAAGCGATCGCACAACCAAAATCTGTACGGGCTGTGGCAAGAGCTTGTGCTACTAACCCAGTCGCACTAGTTATTCCTTGCCATCGCGTAGTTCAAAAAGATGGTGGATTAGGAGGTTACCGTTGGGGAGTTAGTCGTAAAGAAGCACTGCTCAATCTTGAACAGGGGCTAGGGAGAGGGGAATGAAGAGGACAAGGGGACACGGGGACAAGGAGAGGGGGAGCAGGGGAGCAGGGGAGATGGGAAAAGACTAATGACTAACTACTAACTCCTAACTATTTAGCCACCATACTGCCAGCCTGTAGTTTCCAGTAGCATCTGTTTACCTTCACGGTGAACGCCAGCAGCTGTGACTTCACCAACAAAGATAGTGTGATCACCACGAGCCACTACATCGACAACCTGACACTCAATGTATCCCAAGGAGTCCGAAATAATTGGACAGCCAGTTTTGCCCAGATAAAATTCTACATCCTCAAATTTATTACCAACCCGGCGCATCTGCTTGAAGAACTTTTGCGCTAAGTCTTTTTGTCCTTCTTCCAAAAAGCTGACAGCAAAGAAGCCGCTATTTTTAATCATTTGATGAGATATGGAATTTTGATTGACACAAATTACGACTAAGGGAGGCTTAAATGAAGCTTGCATTAACCAGCTAAGAGTGAAACCGTTGACTTCTTCCCCATCTTTGACACCACATATATACAATCCGTGGGGAATTTTCTGTAGCATTGTTTTTTTAGCCTGTTCGTCGAGCATAAATTAATCTACTTAAGTGTTCCATTGCTAAGTGTATCGAACAGCGGGAACTGAAAAGCAGGCGTCTGATTTATCCTCTAGGACGAAATATATGGCTGTGTTCGGGATGATATAAACGCGATCGCGCTATATCTATGTTTGGTAAATTCGCTGTTGCTTCTTTTAGTGCAGGACTAATTACATAAAGCGTGGTGCGAATTAACTTTTCTTTTTGAGTACAATCTGCCATTTGATTGAGAGGGACAATCCATATTTTTTCATCAGGCCAGCCCAGACGGAAACAAATTGCCACGGGGGTATCGGCTGGATAATGTTCCAGTAATTTGGCTTGAGTTGTTTCAATGTGGCGAGCGCTCAAGTATAGGCACAGGCTTGCTTGATGGGCAGCCAGGGAAGCTAATTCCTCTTTGGGGGGAACTTCGGTGCGTCCGCTGATGCGACTGAGAATAATTGTTTGAACTAAACCGGGAACAGTCAGTTCTACTTTCAGTTTGGCGGCGGCAGCTTGAAAGGCGCTAATACCAGGAACAACTTCAAAGGGGATTTCTGCTTCAACTAACAATTGCATTTGCTCGTGGATAGCACTATAAAGACTGGGATCACCGGAGTGAAGACGAACGACAGACTTTTGCAATCGTACCCGTTCTATCATCATCGGCAATATTTCTTCTAAAGTCTTGTTTGCTGTCCGAATTATTTCCGCGTCTTCCCGGCAAAATTCTAAAATTTGTTGTGGCACTAGAGAATCAGCAAATAAAACTACATCCGCAGCCATTAGCAGTTTTTGTGCCTTAATTGTTAATAAATCTGGATCACCCGGCCCTGCCCCCACAATGTACACAGATGGTTTTATAAAATCAAGATGTTTATCATTACTAAAATTACTAGTATTTTCACGCATATAATGGGCAGAAATTAATCTTTCAAAAAATTTTTCTGAGTTTTTCTCAGTATCTTTCCGGATGAACCCTCTATATCTAGTAGAGGTGATTGGTAGATGCACCCTGGTTAAGCCCTGGAGAACACTCTGGGGCATTTTTTATTGGGATAGTCATTGGTCATTAGTCAATAGTCATTAGTCTTTTCCCTTCTCCCCTGCTCCCCTGCTCCTTGTCCCCACCTCCCCGTGTCCCCACTCCCCCTCTTCCTATCTCCCCTTCTGTCCTTCCTTTTGAGGGGTAGAAACCACATCAGGCAACGGACGGTTAGCAATATAAAGCCAGGCTAATCCAGCTAATCCTAAGAAGATTCCGACTAAACTCACCACTTGTGCAATTCTAAGAGGCCCAAGCATTAAGCTATCAGTCCGAAGACCTTCAATCCACAAGCGTCCTAAACTGTAGGCTGCCAAGTACAACGTAAACAAAGTACCTGTTTTTAATGGTGGCTTGCCCCGCAAACCTCTAAAAAACAACGTGATGAGCAAAGCAAATACCATTAAATTCCACAAAGATTCATATAGAAAGGTGGGATGAAAATATTCAAAGTTGGCAAGTTCTGGGGGACGGCGTTCTGGGGGAATATAAAGCTTCCAAGGTAAATTGGTGGGATCGCCAAAAGCTTCAGAGTTGAAAAAATTGCCCCAACGTCCGATCGCCTGTCCTAAAATCAGTGAAGGAGCCACTAAATCCGCCAGTTGCCAAAAAGAAACACGCTTAAGTTTGGCAAAAATTATAGATGCTACTAGACCACCGAGAATTGCTCCATGAATAGCAATACCTCCTTGCCAAATGGCAATGATTCGCTCTGGATGTTGAGCATATTCTGACCATTCAAACAAAACATAATATAGCCGCGCTGCTGGAATCGCTCCAATTACCAACCAAATTGACAAATCACCGATCAACTCTGGATTTACATTACGGCGCTTTGCCAGGTACTGGGAGAGAGCAACACCAATTAATACTGCTGTAGCAATCAACAAGCCGTACCAGCGGATAGCGATCGGCCCTATTCTCACAAAAATCGGCCCAGGAGATGTAAATTGAAATGCCAAAGGTAAGACGGAAAGATCCAATACCATGCAGAAGTACCTAACTCAGCACTCATAACTCTAAACTGTCACGCTGCAACTGCAACAGCCACAAAATTGATTGTGACACTTCATTAAACAAATAGAATTTGGCGGCTTCTCAGACAGCCGAAAACTGATTAAGCTACTTACGGTGTGCCTTACTGTAGACGCCAGAGGCGTCTTTGTAGGGTACCTAGTTGGTACCTCTTCGTGGTTGGGCGTAGCCCTTCAAGGCAGAGTAGGGTGGCTTAAAGGGAGTGCTAACGCTGCCCCAGGATACTTTGATAGATGGATTCAAAGAATAACTTCTGGAAGCGATCGCCCCATCAACATTTTGCCATGCTCACCTATTGATTAAGATATTGACATCGCCAATTAAATCTTTGAGGATATAGTGATGCCACTGTTGCAGCAGTAGACTTGTCAATTTTGATTAGCTAATAATTAATAGACTGTTAATTGTAAAGTAAAAATGCATATTGCAATGAATAAACTATGCTTGGATATAATCACCTAAATAACTGTGAGGCAAAAAATTGTGATTGCCATTTATCCAGGTAGCTTTGACCCTGTTACTTTGGGACACCTTGATATCATCGAACGCGGCAGTCGGCTATTTTCACAGGTGATTGTTGCCGTACTGCGAAATCCTAACAAAATGCCTCTGTTTACAGTGCAAAAACGCTTAGAACAGATTCGTCAATGTACTAAACATCTAACTAATATAGAAGTAGATGCCTTTGATGGTTTGACTGTTAATTATGCCCAAATGCGGCAAGCTTCTGTTCTGTTGCGCGGGCTAAGAGCAATTTCAGACTTTGAAGTCGAGCTACAAATGGCTCACACAAATAAAACTCTTTCTACCGATATAGAAACTGTTTTTCTAGCAACATCAAACGAGTATAGTTTTTTAAGTAGTAGTGTGGTAAAAGAGATCGCAAGGTTTGGTGGTTCTGTCGATCATCTTGTTCCCCCGCACGTCGCCCTGGATATTTACCAATGCTACGCCCAAAACCAGCCCATATCGAATCCGATCGCAACGGAAGCATTCCCGCCCCGCCAGAGTTCCGCGATGGAATCTCTGAAGACTCTACGCGAACAGGAAGCATAGATATTAACCAGGAACTCAATCATCTTGAGGAAATTATCCTTACTAGCTTACATATTCCACTGACGCAATATACGTTAGTGGATGAAGAAAAATTGCTCGAACAGCTTGATTTTGTTCGGCTGTCTCTGCCACCAGCTTTTCAAGAAGCAGCAGAAATTCTCATACACAAAGAGGAAATTATCCTACAAGCTGAAGAGTACGGACAGCAGATTGTAGAAGCTGCACAAGCCAAAAGAGCGCAAATTTTAGATAATAGCGAAATCCTCAAGCAGGCAGAGCGAGAAGCCTCCGAATTGCGGCGACAAGTGCAGCAAGAGTGCGAAGCTATGATGCAAGAAACTCTCGAAGATATTGATCGTAAACGTCGCCAATGTCAGCAAGAAATAGAAGAAATGCGAAGAACTGCGATCGCAGAAGCTCAAGCAATTCAAGATGGGGCTGATGAGTATGCGGACAGCGTTTTACAAAATATTGAGGAGCAACTTCACGATATGTTGCGCATTGTCCGCAATGGACGGCATCAATTGCAACAAGAATTACCTACGCAACGTAATTCCTAACTTAAAAATAGAGGTTAGGGACTAGAGGCTAGGGGCTAGAGAAAAAGATTTCATTTTCTCGTTGTGTAATCTATTACATGAGAGTCTAACTTGAAAATAGGGAACTCTTAACAGGAAAAGATATTTTCATGGCAAGGTTTGTGGAATATTCCCGTGATTGACTGATTTACGAAAAAACCTGTAATCTCATCTGCTTGTTCAAGTCGTCAACCTGTTATTTTTGCTACCTTATACTATTTTATGTGCAACGAACGCCGTATGAGCTTTCGGCAGATAGTAGCTTCCATAACTACTCATCCTGCTAACCTGGAAACCTAATCGGCAAAGTTCTCTTGCTATATCTATAGACTTATATAATTGCAGATGATGTATTTCATCAGCCTGTCTATAATATTTTCCTATTTTCCGAAAGCTAGTAATCCTACGGGTTAATGTCTGAAGATTTCGGTTCTCCTCCTTTTCGACTAGTACCACCCAATCCTCTCCTTGAGAAAACCCTTTAGTTACGTTTTCTGGTAATACTTGTCCAGGTTCCGCAATATCGAAGACGAAGACACCATCTGGAGTTAAAGCACTGTATACACGAAGAAACAACTGAATTAACATTTGCCAATTATTATCTGGATCAAATAGATAGTTGAGACACTCACCAATCGAAGTAACGGCATTACATGGTGGAATATCTGTCTTGAACAGCGATTCGACTCGAAACTCAGCATCTGGTACTCTTGTTCGTGCGATCGCAATTAGCGCCTCAGAGATATCCACTCCCAGAACATGATAATGAGCTTTGGAGAGTTCTTGCGCCCATAATCCGCTTCCACAACCTAAATCTACTACTAGACCATTACATACTTTGTTCTGAGTAAAGATTTCTAAGATTCCAGGGGCAGATTTGAGAGCGAAGTCACTGTGACCTACATCATGAATATAGGCTAAGTCTTCTTTATACCACTCTTTCATATTGTGATTTTATATACTCTTGTGTTGAATGCTCTTGTCTAATTGTCTTGAGTTTTCTATTTTGTATTTTTATGGCAAACTACTAGCCTAATAGTCCAATCAAAGCGCAATCAACCCTCAAGATAATCTACACTCAAGGTGGGAGCGTTGATTACCTTGTCGTGTTATGTCCTCTAGCATAGATTCACTACCACCTAATCTTGCCAAAATAGTCCAGCGTTTTAAACGCGCTACAGATCCCAAACGCCGTTATGAACAGCTAATCTGGTACGGTCAGCGGTTAAAAGAATTTCCCGAAGCTGATAAACAACCAGAAAACAAAGTTCCTGGTTGCGTTTCCCAAGTTTATGTCACAGCTATCTTGGAAGATGGGAAAGTAGTGTTTCAGGGTGACTCTGATTCTCAATTAACCAAAGGATTAGTGGGTTTGTTGATTGAAGGTTTAAATGGACTCACATCTCATGAAATTGTTCAACTTACCCCAGATTTTATTCAAGAAACTGGTTTAAATGTTAGCTTAACGCCTTCCCGCGCTAATGGTTTTTATAATATTTTCAAAACCATGCAAAAAAAAGCTTTGGAATGTCAACCCCCTACAGATGAATTAAAAATTAAGAATTAAGAATTAAAAATTAAAGAATCTAGAATGAATATTTTGAGGAGATTCACCGCTGTTGTTAACTAGTTAATGGTGAGTAGGAGCGTTAAGAGTAAATAACTAATAACCAACAACCAATAACAAAACAACTACAAAATTTTGTCCAATGTCTACCAATTTATTATCAACTCCTACAACTTTCGGTCTAGGTGGAGAAGTAAAAGAACTTTCTTGGAACTGGAAAAACCAGCAATTGCGAATTGCGTATGAAACTCTTGGCAGTGGTTCGCCACTACTGCTGCTACCAGCTTTCAGTACAGTTTCCACACGAGAGGAAATGAGTGGAATTGCAAAGCTACTAGCTCCCTATTTTCAAGTAGTAGCAGTAGATTGGCCCGGATTTGGCGACTCTTCGCGTTTGCCTGTAAGTTATGACCCTAATTTATATCAGAGTTTTTTCGAAAATTTTGTTACCTCTGTATTTAATAACCCGATCGCAATAGTTGCTGCTGGTCACAGTGCAGCTTATGTTCTGAAACTAGCCAAAGAAAATCCAACCGCAATTTCACGCATAGTTTTAGTAGCACCAACTTGGCGTGGCCCTTTACCGACAATGGGAGCTAATCGGCAGTTAGCTGGAATTTTTAGGGAAATAGTGCGATCGCCTATCCTCGGTCAAATTCTCTATAAGCTCAACACCGTACCATCTTTTTTAAGTTTTATGTACCGTCGTCACGTTTACGTTGACGCAAACAAGCTTACTCCTAGTTTTATCGAACACAAGTGGCAAAATACCCAACAGCCAGGAGGTAGATTTGCCCCTGCTGCCTTCGTAACAGGTTCTCTTGATGCCGTACATAACCAAACTGATTTTCTGGCACTAGTTCGGAATTTGTCTGTGCCATTGATGGTAGTAATTGGAGAATCTTCTCCCGCAAAATCACGTGCTGACATGGATGCTTTGGCAGCGTTAAACGGAGTGCAAGCAGCAGTTGTTCCTGGTTCCTTAGGAATGCATGAAGAATACCCACAAGCTGTAGCAGAGGTAATATTACCCTTTTTAGTCAATAGTTAGTGGTTAGTAGGGGCGGGTTTTGTTGATCATCTTGCCTTTCAAACTGAGAATTTTGTTCTAAACCCGCCCGTACAGTGGTTATGTAGTTCTCCCCTGCCCCTCTGCTTTATTGTCTTTATCCGTTATATTCTTTAAATCATTTGTTGCCCTGCTTTTCTCTATCTGGGCATCAGTGGTTAAATTGAAATTGATTATCATTTTGAAACGCGAGAGGCATCTGGGATATGGTCAGTGCTGCGACAATAGACGTAGTTCCAGTAACAGTTCTCACCGGCTATCTGGGAGCAGGAAAAACTACTCTGCTCAATCGCATTCTCACCTACGAACACGGTAAGAAAGTTGCTGTGATCGTGAATGAATTTGGGGAAGTAGGTATCGATAATCAATTGGTTATCGATACGGATGAAGAAATTTTTGAGATGAACAACGGCTGTATTTGCTGTACGGTGCGGGGTGATTTAATTCGCATTATCGGCAATTTGATGAAACGCCGTAATAAATTTGACCATTTAGTAATTGAAACTACTGGACTAGCAGATCCTGCACCTGTGATTCAAACATTCTTTGTTGATGAAGATATGCGGGACAAAATAGAGCTAGATGCGGTAGTTACGGTTGTGGATGCCAAGCATATCTGGGAGCATTGGGAAGCGGACGAAGCACAAGAACAGATTGCTTTTGCCGATGTAATCCTACTAAATAAAACGGATTTGGTGACACCAGACGTGCTAGATGAGTTAGAGAGGCGGATTCGCTCAATGAATGCGATGGCAAAAATCCATCGTACTCGTAACTCTGAGGTAGAAATGGATGCTCTTTTAGGCGTGAAAGCCTTTGATTTGGATCGTGCTTTGGAAATCGATCCAAATTTCTTGAAGGAAGACGCCCACGAACACGATGAAACTGTATTTTCTGTGGCTTTAGTAGAACAAGGGGCATTAGATGGAGAGAAATTAAACAGTTGGTTAGGGGAATTACTGCGAACCCAGGGGGCTGATATTTTCCGTATGAAAGGAATTTTGAACATTGCTGGAGAAGACGATCGCTTTGTCTTCCAAGGAGTGCATATGATCTTTGAAGGTAAACCTGATCGGCCTTGGAAAGCAAACGAAACCCGGAAAAACGAACTGGTGTTCATTGGGCGTAACCTTGATGAAGCCAAACTTAGACAAGATTTTCTCGCTTGTATGGCGTAAGCGAAGATAAAAAGTAAAAAGGCTTAAGCCTTTTTACTTTTTTCTCAAAAATTTTAAAGTTTTAATTGTTATGAATCCCTCTACTATTGACTCTAAAGAGTTTGAACAGTTATTTTTCACGACACTTTCAGATTACATCACAGCGATCGCTTGGTCACCACAAGGTAAAACTTTAGCAGCCGCTTCTGCTTTTGGAGAAGTTGCACTATGGGAAAATGAAAAGCTGACTACTCTGCAAGTTGGTAATGATGTATCTTTCAACTGCCTTGCCTTTTCCTATGATGGGCAGTTCTTAGCTGTAGGTGGGCAAGACGGACGAGTAAAAATATGGCGAAAAGGTCAATTAATCAGCACTTTAGGAAATGCTACCGCTTGGATTGACAAACTGGCTTGGCACCCTACCAGCAACCAGCTAGCTTTTAGTTTGGGGCGCTACGTCCAAGTTTGGGATGCTGATTTTCGTGAGATTGTTGTTACCCTAAATTTTGAGTCGTCTTCAGCACTGGGTATTGACTGGTCTAGCGACGGGGAGTACCTTGCTATTTGCGGTCATCGGGGAGTAAAGGTATGGAATAGCCAAGATTGGTATGAAGAACCGTACATACTAGATATACCTTCTGCTTGTATTACTATGGCTTGGTCGCCAGATGGCAAGTATCTCGCTTCTGCTAATATGGATCGCACGCTGACTGTTGTTGAAACTCAGCTCTTAATCTCTGGCAAAGAACCCCAGCCTTGGGTAATGCGGGGTTTTCCTGGAAAAATTCGCCAAATTGCATGGTCAAACATTAGTAACCAAAACAATGCGCCTCTTTTAGCCTGCTGTAGTGTTGACGGTATTATCGTGTGGGAAAAGTCGCCTGATGAATCACTGGGTTGGGAAGCAACGGTGTTAACTAATCATGTAGATGTAATTAATGCGATCGCTTTTGCACCCAACAGCTTGCTGCTTGCTTCTGCTGGTGCTGATGGCTGGATTTGTTTATGGCAACAAGCCAAGCAAGTATTGCAAATTCTCACAGGAGACTCAGAAGGCTTTTCTTGTCTAGCATGGCATCCCCAAGGTAACCAAATTGCCGCAGGTGCTGAAAATGGTGAATTGATAATTTGGTCAAAGTAAATGTATAGCAGGAAACAGTAAAAATTCCACTTTTATTATTGACGATGAAACTTGTTTCATCGAGACAGCCTTTTTTAAACTAGCGGGAACAACAGCAACTAATGACCAATCAGTAATAATTGGGTATGCTGTAATGCTATAGCGTCTTTTTTTCAACTATGAAAATAATCAAACTAATTTTACTGGCTTTTCCTGTAGTCACTGCCTCTAT
Organism: Chlorogloeopsis sp. ULAP02; assembly: GCF_038404745.2. Taxonomy (NCBI): domain Bacteria; kingdom Bacillati; phylum Cyanobacteriota; class Cyanophyceae; order Nostocales; family Chlorogloeopsidaceae; genus Chlorogloeopsis; species Chlorogloeopsis sp. ULAP02. The sequence continues at coordinate 36,576 of NZ_JAYKTT020000006.1, forward strand.
ACTGCTAATTGCCAGTCCCGCAGTTGCATCAGGTTTCCAATCTACACCTGTTACACCCCATTTCACCCTGAGTTCGACACAACCAATTCACCAATTAGTTGCATCAAAGGTGTCTAGTGATTCCAAATCAATCATGGATCAACTCGGTTGTAATTGTGCTAGTTGTGTTAAAGCTAAACTCCAAATGGAAGGTAAGCTAACACTTACAAACCTTTTATATTAACCCTAATCGAGAGTACTTTTAATCTTTTCTGTAAAAGGGTGAGGAGTAACTTTTTAGTTCACTCCTCACTTTCGCGTTTTTAATATTTATTACTAAATCCATTTATTAATAATCACCAATTTTTCTTATAGTCTAAATTTTGATTTGGAATAAATAGTAATATTTATAAAAAATCCTACTACTAAACAATAATATATATCCATCAATAAGCAAATTTGGCTTTCAGGTAACGCCCACTATCTTTTCTGCCCCTAACTTCTAATTCAACTGTTAATCGGGGTTTTATGTTAAAAACATTACAACATAACCAACTTCTAAGTCTCATTTTCATTACTTTAACTGCTGGATGTGTTGGCTGTAGTAATGTCAGTAATTTGCTCAACACTTCTTCTACAACTACTATTACCTCGGATGAATTAAACAGTAATTTACCTAGAGTTGTTGCAACCACTAGTGTTTTATGTGATTTAATCAAACAGGTGGCAGCACAGACTGTAGCTCTTACCTGCTTAATACCTCCTGAGGTTAATCCTCACCTTTATCAACCAAAAACGGAAGACCGCCAAGCTATCAATAAAGCAAATATCATTTTCTTTAATGGCTATAATTTTGAACCAAATTTATTCAAAGTTATAAAAGCAAGTAAAAATGGTGCAGCAAAAATCGCAGTTGCTCAACGTGCTGTTCCCAAACCACTACAATATAGAAAAGATGGAAGAATCGTACCCGATCCTCATGTTTGGCACAATCCCAAAAATGGGATGAGGATGGTAGAAGTAATTAGCACCAATCTTAGTAAAGTATCTCCTGAGAATGCGTCTATCTACAAAAGTAATACTCAAAAAATCAAACAAGAACTAGCACAACTTGATACCTGGATTAAATCGAGAATAGCTAGTATTCCTCCTAAAAATCGTGAGTTAATTACAGTCCATAACACAATGGGTTATTATGCAAAAGCTTATAATCTTTCATGGACAAGTGCTTTACAAAGTGTTAATAATCAAGAAAAAATTCCAGCTACAAGAGTTAAAACACTAGTTCAAACTATTAAGCAAGCAAGAGTACCACGAATTTTTATAGAGACTACAACTAATCCTAGTGTATTGAATCCTATTATTCAACAAGCAAAAGTAAAAGTCTCAAAAAGGCAATTATTTGCTGATAACTTAGGAGAATTAGGAAGTGATGGAGATACCTATCAAAAAATGCTCACTGCTAATACCCGCACAATTGTAGAAGGGTTAGGCGGAACATATCTCATCTTTGAACCACACACAGTGAAAAATTAAATTATAAATTTTAAATCTAACATTTATATGACTTGTGAATTGTGTGCAAGAGAGGTGGAACACTTAACTGTTCACCACCTAATTCCTAGACAGAAAAAAGGTCATCACGGCCCGAAAATAAGTATATGTTCTGCCTGTCATAGGCAAATTCACAATTTGTTTGATAATACCCGTCTGGCACAGGAGTTAAATTCAGTAGAAAAATTAAGAAATGAACCACAAATGCAGAAATTTCTAGCTTGGGTAAGAAAGCAAAATCCTGATAAACGCGTCAAGGTTCATCGTCATAAAAAAGGATAAATATTAAAGCTTATATAGTTTCATTGTGTGTAATACTATAGAATTATTCTGTATATATAATTTGTGTATAAACATCTAGAAAATTTTTGTATAAGATTCTATTAAGGAGCGACTAATAATCTAGAACTCAGCAGTAGAAAACTTTGCCAGCCTGCTCCAAAAGACTTTTTAGCTGGTTGGTATAGGATGTAAGCCTAATTGAGCAATAGCGTAAAGATGACTTCCAGTAATTCGATGAAACAGCATTGACAGCCAACCTTTCGCTCCACCAATTTCACTCATAATCGAAAATTCATCTATTAGCTTAAACCGCTCACTCCATTCAATAACTTCCTGAATATTTCCTATTCCCCATCTAAACTTTGCAGACATTTTACGCACATATTTTGACTTATTTGCAGTTCTAATTAATAAAGGATGAACATAATCAAAAATAATTTGTGTTTGTGTTGTAAAATGCTTTGCAACCATTTGGAAGAATACTTTAACTTCTGCCGATTCAATAAAGTTGAGAACACCCCCACAAATAATAATTACTGGCTCATTAGTAGACCAAGAAACTATATTTAACCACTGTGGATCAGTCAAGGAACAACCGTTCAAATGGTAGCGATTATTCTGCGGAAGAAGAGTAGACTTAATCTTAATTACTTCTGATAAATCAATATCAAACCACTTCAAATGTCCATTATCGACCCGATAAAACTGTGTCGATAAACCTGCCCCTAAGCTAATTGCTGTCGCATCTGGATAAGCATCAAAGAAAAGCCGCAATTGTTGATCAAAAATGCGTCCTCTAATAATATTTTTTCGGAGTGAATCTGTATCAAGCGGCAAAGTAGAGAAATCAATATTTAATTTAGGCAGAATGTCTTCTGCGATCGCGTCTTGAAATTGGAGATCTGGGAAAAGAGTAGATGCCTGCGCCCGTGCTATAAACGGAATTAAAAGCGTTTCTGATACGCCTTGTAAACAAGACACGTCAATATAATCACCTGTCTTGCCCATAAAATCTCACTCATACTTACTGCAACGTAACGATTCTAGCTGAAATTTCACAAACAATTACAGACTTGAACTACACCCACCAATCATCTCAAAATTAGTACTCGTTCCCACTAAAATGAAGGCAGTTAACCATAATTCATCTTTTATAGTCTGGGCAATCTATGTGTAACGCAGATTGCAGGCGAGAAGATTCCCTTACACCCAATATATATAAGCCAACTTTGTGCATAAATCCTGTCTTGAAAATGGGTTTGGCGGTGTAAGGGTGTAAAGGTGTAGGAAGAGCCAAATTTTCATGCCCTCGTTGTGTGATTGATCACATCATCCTCTGACTGGATTAAGCCCCCAAACAGCGATCAATTGCCCAAAATATCAGATAACTCTTGCTACTCTAAGGATCTACTTGTTTAGTTTCAGTAGGCGGATGTTTAATCTCTCCCTCGCTGTAACCTAGTTCATACATACTCGCAGCTTGAGAATCTTGTTCTGGTGGCACTTTAGGTTTTCCAGCCCAAGCATCAGATTTCCCTAAGTTAAACCAATCTTCATCAGTCATTCCAGAGCCAAATGTATTCTGTGTTGTTTGGTTCATAGTCAGCATCCCTACTTTTGTTAAACACTTTAGTTTCTTGCACAACTATCGGGAACGCTACGCTGGCAGTTATTAAGTTACGCGATCGCCAGCCTATCTCGGAAGTATGTATAAATGTATCCATAACTGTATTAACTTTACGGATACAGTGGAGATTGGCTGGGTGTTTGGCAGCGCTCATAATTTACGATATTTGCACTACTGTTTAACAAAATTCCTATACCGTTGGAAAGAACAAGAGAAAATCTTAACGATGAACCGGAGTATGGATAGATGATTGTGAAAAGCTAATAGCCATTTGCTGGGTTGAGTTAGAAAATCGTGTGATCGCAAAACTAGTAGATGATGCAAGTCTGTGTAAATCAAGCGCAATCAATAGCAGATATTTTACAGAAAGCGATCGCCTACAACCCAATTTAAGCGATCGCAAAGAGAGTAGATTAACTTATGATTAATGACTAATGACCAACACAGCGAGCGGTGTTTATCCCATCCCGCACGTGGAATTGGCTTTCTCGCCGTCTTTAGGTAGAAATTGAACTAGTGTTTGTTTCGCTCCAAACTCATACAAACTATGTGAATGGTTCGTAACTGCATTGACAAAACGTGATGATCGCGACAAATCGCCAAAAATCTCAGTTAGGTTGAGCAATGGTTTGGGATCGGAACTACTAGAACAAGCTAGTTGAGTCAGGATATCTGCCATTAGGTCATCAATGGGAATGGGTTTACCTTGATCGTCCTGTCCTTTGAGGTAACGGAACCAAGCAGCAACCGTTAGGCTCATGCAGTCAATTGCCCCTTCTTGCTGCAATGCGTCACGGACTGAGCCTAAAACAAATTTTGGCATTTTGGCGGAGCTATTGAGGCAAAGACGCGGGAGTTGATCCTGAATTTTAGGATTAGCAAAGCGTTCGATTAAGGTCTTTTTGTAATCGTCTAAATTAATCCCAGGTACAGGTTGAAGTGTGGGTGTTACTTCTGCCATCAAATGCTCGACAGCTTGCCGGAGCAATGGATCGGTCATCACCTCATGGACATAGGTGTAGCCTGCCAAAGAGCCGAGATAGCCAATTAACAAGTGACTGGCGTTGAGCAGCCGAATTTTCATCATCTCGTAGGGATGAACATCGCTCGTCATCTGGACGCCAACAGCTTCCCAATCAGGTCTACCTGCGCTGAAATTATCTTCGACTACCCACTGAAGAAATGGTTCGGCAACGACTGGAAAAGCATCATCGATGTTAAACTGTTTCGCCACCATTTTGATATCTGCTGGGGTTGTGGCGGGAGTAATGCGATCAACCATGCAATTGGGAAACGCCACCTCCTTGGCAACCCAACGTCCCAACTCTGGATTCTGCATTTGTGCAAATGCGGTTAACATTTTGCGGGCAATGTTGCCGTTACCTTGGAGATTGTCGCAGGATAATACCGTAAACGGCGCTAGTCCCTGTTTGCGGCGGCGATCGAGTGCTGCCGTTAAAAAGCCATATACTCCTATTGGCTGATGAGGATGCTGCAAATCGTACTGGATCGTCGGGTGATTGACATCGAATTCACCGCTGCCTTCAATATAGTAGTAACCTCCTTCCGTAATGGTGAGCGTGACGATGCGGCATTTGGGGTTTGCTAAGGTGTCAATTACTGCTTGTCGGTTATCTGGGGCAAACAGATATTTTGTAATAGCACCAATCACACGAGCGCGATCGCCTTCTGGCGACCTTTCAACTAAGGTATACAAACAATCTTGAGAATTCAGTGCATCCCGCATTCGCCTGTCAAATTCCAGTAGCCCAACCCCGCAAATTCCCCATTCATTATCGGGAAACTGATGAAAGTAATTATCAAGGTATAATGCTTGATGTGCTCGATGAAACCCACCCACACCGATATGCACAATTCCATTGGTAATTTGGTGGCGATCGTAATTGGGTACGCGAACGTTACTCGCTAAACGAGATAAAGATGCTTCATTCAGCTTGATTGCTGAACCTTTGCTGATATTGCTGTTCATGAGGTTCATTCATAGTGAGGTGATGACGGCGAGCTTTGGAAATGGCTTCACCGTTTTGAGCAAACAAATGGCAAAGTTCACCGTTAATGTAAATAGGAACAAAATCGTGTATTTGGGCAGGATTATCTCCGTCTGTTTGTACAACTATGGTGTCACCACCCGCAATCTTGACGTAGAGATAGGTTTCTTTGCCCAATCGCTCTACAACTAACACTTCACCATTCATGGTTGCATTAGTGTGATCGAGTCGCAGATGTTCGGGACGAATCCCCAAAGTTGCTCTATCCCCAACCGACAGGCTGGCGGGCTTAACCGGAATCATCACCGTTGCGTCACCAGGTAATCTGATCGTTGTACCAGAGCCATGAGCGGCTGTCACTGTCACCGGGAGAAAGTTCATTTTGGGCGAACCAATAAATCCGGCGACAAATAGATTGCGGGGATGGTGGTATAGTTCCAGCGGGGAACCCACTTGTTCTATAACGCCGCCTTGCAACACCACAATCTTGTTGGCAAGGGTCATTGCTTCAACTTGATCGTGAGTTACGTAAATCATCGTCGCTTGCAAGCTATCGTGTAAACTAGCAAGCTCGATCCGCATTTGCACCCGCAAAGCAGCATCCAAGTTAGACAGCGGCTCATCAAACAAAAACACTTTGGGGTTGCGAACTAGAGCACGACCGATCGCCACTCGTTGACGTTGTCCTCCCGATAGTTCTCTGGGCTTTCGGTTCAAAAGCGGCTCCAGTTGCAAGATACGAGCGACTTCACGCGCTCTTTCATCCCGTTGGGCTTTCGGCATACCCGCAAGCCGGAGGCTAAACGCCATATTCTCCGCCACAGTCATGTGAGGATATAAAGCGTAAGTTTGAAACACCATTGCTAAACCGCGTTTATCCGGAGGCACATCATTGACCTTCTGTCCATCAATCAGCAGATCACCAGAGGTGATTTCTTCTAGTCCAGCAATCATGCGGAGCAAAGTCGATTTCCCACACCCAGAAGGCCCTACAAAGACAACAAACTCGTGATCTTTGATAGCGGGTGCTTGATGGTAGAAATCATAGGTTGTAGTCGGTCGCATTGGCTGTAGGACAACAAAATTATTTTGTTACAGATTTTAGTTGTAAGGTTATACAGCGATCGCCCTTTACAAAAACGCGATGAAATACACTTTATATATCAACGAACAGCTTTAAGCGCATCATATAATAACTTAAATCGCTCAAACCCTGCTTCATACACAGGATTTGCTTGCGGTTGTACTACATTGCTATCCTGTGGCAACATCTTGAATGCAGCTGCTAAATTGGGATATGCACCAACCCCCACCATTGCCAGAATTGCTGCTCCGTAAGCGGCTCCTTCTTCGGCTTTGGGGGCAATGAGTTCTGTTTGTAAAATATCTGCCAAAATTTGTAACCAGATGGTGGATCTTGCGCCTCCACCTGTTGCTAACAGTTGGTGAACGGGAGTGATCACACTGATGACTTCCAATGCTGCCCGTAAGCTAAATGCTACCCCTTCCAAAACAGCACGAGTTGTATCTGCCTGCGTGTGAGCTAATGACAGATTCACAAAGGCACCGCGAGTATCTGGATCGAGGTGGGGACTACGTTCTCCTGAGAGGTGGGGCAAAAATAGAACACCACGCGCACCAGGTAGCGATCGCTGTGCCAAATCCATCAAATCGGTGTAGGGAATATGCGGTGCCAATGTATCTCGATACCAACGCAGCGAACCACCCGCAGCCAGTGTCACTCCCAAGAGATGATAGCCGCCATCCACATGACAGAACAAATGTACCCGACCTTTTGGATCGGGAATTGGGTGATCGCAGGGTGCAAAAATAACCCCTGAGGTGCCAATACTCAAACTACCCCGGTTAAGATCGCTCGATGAAATGCCTAAACCGATCGCCGCTGCCGCATTGTCGCCTCCGCCTGCAACCACAGGTAATCCGGCAGGTAGTCCCACGCGGGTGGCTATTTCTGATTTCAGTTGTCCAGCGATCGCGGTAGACTCAACTAACGGGGGAAACAACGCTGGATTAATATTGAGAGCATTGAGAATATCCGTATCCCATTGCCGATTTGCTAGGTTCAAACATCCGACACCGGATGCATCAGATGGCTCTGTCACTGGTTCACCAGTTAGCACATATCCCAGATAATCTTTTGGCAACAGAACCTGCCAAAGCCGAGCATAGGCTTGCGGTTCTTCAGTCCGCAGCCAGACAAGCTTGGGCAGTTGAAACCCAGTAATTGCAGGATTTCCACTGCGCTGGATCAACTCCTGACGGGGAATAATGGCTTCAATTGCTTCAACGGCTTTACCCGTACGCTGATCATTCCACAAAATTGCTGGTCTTATAGCTGTGCCGTCTGCATCGAGAGGAACCATGCCATGCATTTGTCCAGACAAACCGAGGGCAATCGCTTGGTGTCCATCTAGCTGCTGAACAACATCAAACAGGGCATCCAGACTAGCTTCAACCCAATCTGATGAGTTCTGTTCCGTCCAACCAAGCTGTGGAGTTAACAGGGGATAGCTTCTCGTTGTCTGAGCGATAATTTGCCCTTGCAAATCAACCGCGATCGCCCGGACTCCTCCTGTACCCAGATCTAAGCCAACTACGACTTCAGTCAATTGCCCCCTCCCAAATTCTCAGTCTTAGATGGCGATCTTAGAATCCTGCTAGTACGAAATGCAAAATTTAATAAAAGTTGTAACGTTTGAAAACAAGACTTAGCAAGTTAAGTGGTTTGCAAAATTAAAGTTACGGGTGGAGGCAAGGGAACAGGGAACAGCATAGAGAATGTGTAATTAATTTTGTTTAGGTACCTAAGAGCAAAAACAGGTTAAATTACAGCCAATCTCGATAAGCCGAAATTTCATTGACGCTGATTTCAAATGGCATTCCTTTGCCAGATGGCGGATAAACGCGGATTTTTGCGTCACTACTATATTGTTCTAGCTTTGTTCCGATTTGGGTAATATTGTTGACGATGTGCCAATAAGTTACTATGTCGGGGCAGTCAATTACTAATTTCATGCTGCTAGCATCTGCCATGAGATACCACTGACATTGAGACAACAGTACTTGCGTAATGCGATCGCACGCCTGATAAAAGCATGAACCAATAGATTGTTCTAGTTCCAGATGTAGCATTCTATCTTGTTGCGTCACCTCTGTAGGTGGTCTATCATCTGGATGCAAGAAGGATTTATTCATAATACCAGCACTTTCTATTTACAAATTTGTTAGTAGGGGTGGGTTTCATTGATTATTATTCGGTTAAAACCGATAATTTCTCTTTTAAACCCGCACGCCAGTTGCGACAACGCGGGAAACCCGCAAGGGCACACTGGCTCCCCTACTAACCATTTCAGACATAATTCCGTATTTCTTGGTTGTAGCGTGTCAAACTTTCCAGGTTTTTTTGCACATTAAAAGATGAGGGTTTGAGTGCTATTGCATCTAAATTTAGTTCATCCTGAAAGAGTTTGATTTTGTCACGACAAGTTGCTACATCACCAATTATTGAATTTTCAATCAAATAGTCCTCATCAAAACAAATGTTGTTGCGGTCAAACGGTTTTTGTTGTTGATTGCCGTTATTTTGCATCACCACAGCAGCATTGGCTTTCATTTTTTGGCTGAATTTGCGGATGAAGGGCAAAGCCTCGCTCACAGCTTCTTCATAAGTTTTAGCAACCAAAAAGAAGCGTGCCAACATTAGTTTTTCCGAACCACTCGAATTAATTGTCCGATACTTAGCAATAGTATGTTTCAATCTCTCTAGTGAAAATGGTGGCCCTCCCATTAAACCAAAGCAATGCTGGGCAGCAAAGGCTATGCCCTGTTCATCACCGCTTGCTACATACACTGGTATGTTTTTCTGCAAGGGTTTGGGGAAAATGGTGACGCGATCGCAATGATAGTATTTCCCGTCAAACGATACGTCAGTTTCGTACAACAGCTTATGAATCAATGCCATCGCCTCTAGAGTTTTGGCGCGAGATTCACTCATAGGTATGGCAAAATGCTTGTTGTGTTCGGGAAAAGGCCCTCCTTTGGCTATTCCGAAGGCAAGTCGCCCACCACACAGATGATCGAGTGTAGCAATGTCTTCTGCCACTCGAATAGGGTTGTGAAAAGCCAGCAATACTGCCGCCGAGCCTAACCGGATCGTTGAAGTCACGCCCGCTAGGTGTGCCATCAATACTAAGATTGATGGACTGAGATTGGATTCATTGAAATGTTGTTCCGTCACCCACGCCTCATCAAAACCCAAGCTTTCCACGTGTTTTACGAGGGCGACTTGTTCTTGAATGGCGCGACGAGCATCTTGGTAATGATTTTCGTAGTTGCAAAATAGTCCGGTCTTCATTGCGATCGCCTTATATTTCTATGTTGCAACCCAGTGCAAATCTAACCACAAGCGTGGATCTGCTTGCTTAATCTTCGACATCGGATCGCGCAACAATCGCGAGGCATTTAAGAAGACTACCTGAACTAACCCCATGTTGTCTGCTAATTCTCGTAGTACTTCTTTGTGAACTTGCACGTGGGGCATCATTTCATCAGAACAATAAATCCCTATATATCGCAAGCGTTTAGGAGGTCGTCCCCAATAATTGGTAATGACTTTGACATGACAGCCATCCAATAATTCTCCAATTTTTGGGTAATATTTACCGACTACCCTGATAAATTCTTTTGCCAAGATATCCTCTCTAATCATGACAAAATCTACATTTTGTAGGGTTAATTACATATTTTAATATAGCATAAAATTGTCATACAAATTTGACTTTTTAGGCGAATTAAGCTAATTTTTATATATTTTAATCTTAGCGAAAAAAGAGAGAAAATTATTAATTTTTGATTGAATTAATCATAAACCAGTGTTTAAAATAATCTAATTTTGTATATTTTGCACTTTTAAATTACTAAGGAGATGGAGATAATTAAACGTAAAATGTCAAATTCTAAAAAGCAGACGAAAACAACCTTTTACCATCTGCCATCTGCCTTCTACTTATCATTATATTTAGAAAATAAAATTCACAAGTTTCAGGAATGTTTTTTAGCAAACACCAATTGTGAATTTTATGATTAGGTTGTAAATTTTCCTTATCGAGAATTGCGCTCAGATACTAAAACTTCTGCCACTAGATGCGGAATATTTGTCAGGTCTATATATCCTTCTGACCCAGAGATAGGCGAGATAAATGTATAATTTGGATCGCACTCTCCTGTATCGTAGACTTGGACATACCATCGATCAGGAAAGCCTTCAATAGCCAACTCTACAATGTACCAACTCTGACCAACGAGACGAGAGCTAATAATTACAAACCACTCCCTATCTTCTTCTAAGATATTCCACTCAGCTAAGATAAATTCTAAAGCAATTCGTCCTGCATCAGTTGCGGTCAGTAGCATTGTTACTCCTATACTTTACTCCTTATTTGGAACTTCAGGATACAAACCCAATTCCTTAGATAATTCACGAGCAATGTGAATTAAAAATTTTGCTCCTTCTTCATTACTTTGATGTGCAAATACAGTTGCCACTTGTAGTATTGTTTGTATTAAACCTGCATCAATTAATTCTGGTTGAGCTTCCAAAATTTCTGGTTCTTCTCCATTAGGACATTTGAGCAATTTATCAATCAATTCAAAATATTGATTTTGGCGTTCTTCTGTTAGTGTCATTTTTTCTTGCAAATAAACTATTGTTCAATACTTTCATGCCACAATTTCTCTAGTATATCTACTTGTCGTTGAAAAACTGTAGCGCGATAAACCAAGTACCTGTCATATAAAAAAATTAATATACCCAGACAAATAGGGAACAGTAAAAAGAACCACTTAAAGAAACTGATAATTTTATATTTATATAATTGAATAAGAAATAATTGTGATTTTAAGAAGTTAGCATCAAATATTTTAATACCAACTAAATCTTGTGTATATTTTTCACTTTTTTTTTGAAAAATCATTGTGGGAGCGTTTTGACTGGAAGCAATGCTAGAATTATTTTCATACATGAAATCTCGTGTTTCTACTAGCTGCATATGTTGCTCCCAAACCACGCTCAATACGACTAGCTCTGGAGAAAGCACTATTAATGTCAACAAACTAACTGTTAGAAACTTTAAAATTTTTAATTTCATTTTGGCTCTCCTGAACTCGGCAGTATGCACCCTGTCAGCTAGACTCTTTTAGAATTAATGTAAGTTTGCTTACATCTGTAGGCTATGCCTCAGAAATCTTAATTCAGGTATGCACACCCAGAAGTTAAGCCATTGTGTACTCAGATAGCATCTTTTCACATAGGAGACGAACTTTTGATATACACGTTACTAACAAAATTCATCTCAATTCATAACAAAGCTACAACTTGAGAACTGAACTTACACCTTCAAAGCCTTTCATCTGATCTTGTAGTTGTTGGGGCTTAAGAAGTCCCCCCTTTGCAGGGGGGATAGAGGGGAATCTCTGCGTAAATCCTATAGGTTTTATAGCAGCCACCTCAAAAGGGAATAGTTTTTCATCCCTGGATCAAGAATTATTAAATTAATTAAGCTTGTACTCAAAACCTGTAACTTCTACCTCATCTACACTCAAAAAATTTTTTGGGGTATGGGTACTAGTATTTTAGGGGTGTAGGTACCCTTATTTTTGAGGTAGGGTGCTGGCATTGATGTACTCATTAGAAACTAGAAGAAGCGATAAATAAGGCTTTTCTCAAGTTTTGAACTCTAGTAAAAATAATTTGAAAAAAATATATTTTCTTGTATGGTGAAAGTTTGTATAGTAAGAGTAAGATGTGTTACGGCTATGTAGGGATTTGAGCTTTTAAGAGAGTGAGATTAGCCGTAATGCACCCTACAATAGAGTTAAAAATATAAGAGAAAAATTTTATATTGTCAAATTAAATAGGTAACAGAAAAAGTAGGGATTAGATACTAAATATTGAAAAAGAGATATTCCTAATCCTTTTCTTCTGTATCCGATCTAGCAGTATTTTAGGAGCTAATTAATGCGCATTGCTCGTGACATCAGCGAACTAATTGGGCGAACTCCTTTAGTTCAATTAAATAAAATTCCCCAAGCTGAAGGATGTGTGGGTAGAATTGTTGTCAAGTTGGAAGGCATGAATCCAGCCGCTTCGGTAAAAGATCGTATTGCTATAAGCATGGTGCAGGCGGCGGAAGCAGCAGGGTTAATTGAGCCAGCAAAAAGTATTTTAGTCGAGCCAACATCTGGCAATACGGGAATTGGGCTGGCAATGGTAGCGGCGGTACGTGGCTATCGTTTGATTTTGACTATGCCTGAAACCATGAGCTTGGAAAGACGAGCAATGTTGAGAGCTTATGGTGCAGCCTTGGAATTAACACCCCAGGCTGAGGGAATGCAGGGAGCAATTCGTAAAGCCGAAGAAATTGTGGCTAGTACTCCTAATGCCTATATGCTGCAACAGTTTCGCAATCCAGCAAATCCAAAAGTTCACAGAGAAACCACTGCCCTAGAAATTTGGGCGGATACAGATGGGAAAGTGGATATTGTTGTAGCTGGGGTAGGAACTGGAGGAACGATTACTGGCATCGCCGAAGTTATCAAATCACGTAAACCTAATTTCCAGGCGATCGCAGTCGAACCTAAAAACAGTCCTGTTTTATCTGGTGGTCAAGCAGGAGCACATAAAATTCAAGGTATTGGTGCCGGATTTGTGCCGCAAGTTCTGCGCACAGATTTAATTGATGAAGTGATCAAAGTCAGCGACGAAGAGGCAATGACATTTGGGCGGCGTTTGGCAAAGGAAGAAGGTTTGTTATCTGGTATATCTTCGGGTGCCAATTTATGCGCAGCAATACAAGTAGCGAAACGCCCGGAAAACGCCGATCGCTTAATTGTGATGATTCAGCCTTCCTTTGGGGAACGTTACCTTAGTACACCGATGTTTCAAAACAGCTAGTCACAAAAAAACTCACAATCAGTCATTTCCCAGTGAACGATCGCCTGATTGGAGAATCCTCTTTTGCCAAAACATCCACACTTTGCACTAAGGGCGATCGCTCTGATGGAATGTAAAACTGTGTTGATAGAAGCAGAAAAAATTGGTGTTCGTAGTAGATTGTGTTTCACAAGAAGGCTTCTACATTGTGTCGGAAAGCAATCAAAGCGTGCTTGCCCTGCACCTCTTTCAGCCCTGAAAGGATAACATCAGATACTTCTAACGAAACAATTGTCTTGATTTCAATATTAGTGTTATAGCCTGCTATGTCTCCCATGCGTTTTCCGTGGCTGCCCTCACCCTGCACTTGATTAATGGTATAACCACTAACATTATGGCTTTTCAATAGCTTGACTATACGGTCTTGTAGCACTGTTTCAGTAATGATGGTGATTAAAACAGCGGGTTGGACGGGAGGAGATGAGTCTGACATGAGAAATTTCCAGGAATGGGTTTTTACTTCTAAAGCTTACAGCTATTTTGTCACTTACCTGCCGTCATCTAGTGTGGAACCACCAAAAACACGCTGCCTCTCCACGAGAAATTTTGATTCAAATAAATGAAATAAATTTTGCATAAAAAAGGCTCAAGCATTAATGCCTGAGCCGCGATTAAACCCAATTAATTTGCTGGGCTAATAGGTTAGCTTAAACACCTAGATCTATAAAGCAAACCTTTAGTAGCGATTACGGTAGCTGTTGTTGCTCCGATTACCACCAAAGGAACCTCTGTCTTCTCTAGGTCTGGCCTTGTTTACTTTGAGATCACGTCCCATCCACTCAGCACCATTCAAAGCTTCAATGGCAGCGTTTTCTTCAGCATCTGTACCCATTTCTACAAATCCGAAGCCCCGTACACGACCTGTTTCACGATCAACGGGGAGCTGAACGCGCTTTACAGAACCATATTCTGCAAATACAGCATTGAGAGTATCTTCTGTAACTTCATAAGAAAGATTACCTACGTAAACTGACATAGACTGTCTCCAAAATCATTAAGGTGTAGAGATTTAGATTTCGGAGAAAAGTCTGTAAATACCAAAAGGAAAAAGCCTGTCAATACTAAAAACAAACGTGGTCGCCGAATTAATTCTCACCTCCCAGTGTGACACAGCGGCCGAATATTGAGGGCAGAAGTTTGAAAAACTGCCATAAAAAGTTATGTTAACAATTGACAGCTAAGTATGGATGATGACTTAACTATTGACTTAACTATAAAGCAACAACTTCAACCCCAGGTTTGAGTTTAAATAGTTTAAGATGTCAACTTTAAGCCTGGTATATCCTTGAGCAGCTAGTCGCATTACCGTTGCTAAACCGCCTGACCCCGCACCCACAATTGCAATTTTAGGCATACCCCAATCTCTATATCTTTGTTTTGTTTTTAGGCGATCGTCACTTGTTCTATCCAACACTAGCAACAGCAACATGTGCATTCGCTAGCTTGCCGTCTTCCATATACACAATGCGATCGGCAATATCTAAAATCCGGTTATCGTGGGTTACTAAAAGAATCGTACAACCTTGCTCTTTTGCCAGTGTTTGCATAAGGTTTACCACATCTCGTCCTGATTTACTATCCAATGCAGCGGTGGGTTCATCTGCAAGCACTATTTTGGGATGACTCACTAATGCACGGGCGATCGCAACCCGTTGTTTTTGACCTCCTGACAAGTCATCTGGGTAATAATTAAGACGATTCTCCAATCCTACCAACTCCAGCATCTCGGCCGCCTTGGTATACATTTCTTGCGGGGAAAGACTATGGTGCAGTTCTAAGCCCATCTTGACGTTTTGTATTGCTGTCAAGCTGCCATGCAAGTTGTGGGCTTGGAAAATATAGCCGTGACTGCGTCTTGCAAGTGTTAATTGTTTGTCGTTGGCTCCACAAAGTTCTTTTCCCAATACCCGCAGACTACCTTCTTGGGCAGAACGCAAACCACCTACTAAAGTTAGTAGTGTAGTTTTACCAGAACCAGAGGGCCCTGTCATGATCACAATTTCCCCAGCGTGAATCTCCAGGGTGATATCAAATAGTACTTGTTTGCGGAGTTGTCCTTTACCAAAATAGTGATTGAGATTTTGGATAGCGATCGCAGGTTCCATATTAATTAGTTAATTGTTAATAGTTAATTGCACTGTTAATCATTTTTTAAAACATATCTGCCGGATCGGCTTCTAGAACTTTACGAGTGGCAATAGCTCCAGAAATCATACACATAATTACAGTCAGTAACTGCACCATCAATGCTCGTCCTAAAGTCATATATAGTGGCAAATTGGTGGCATTTCTCGTTAGGGTGTATAATCCCAAAGAAACAGTAAATCCAGGTATAAATCCTAAGATTGCCATAATAATGGCTTCTTCAAATACCACACTTAATAAGTAACGATTTTGGTAGCCCATAGCTCGGAAAGTAGCATATTCTTTCATATGAGCATTGACATCGGTGGAAAGAACTTGATAGACAATAATTACTCCCACCATGAACCCCATCGATACACCCAAGCTAAAAATAAAACCGATCGCGGTGTTTGTCTGCCAATAATGCTTTTCAAAGTTAATAAACTCTTCTTTAGTTAAAACTTGAACATCTTTTTCATTCTGAAGATAACTTTTTAAAGCTGTTTTTACTTGGTTTGAGTCATAGCCTTGCTGAATTTGAATTAACCCCAAGTTGACGCTAGTTGCTTCTCGTCTGGGAAATAGTCGTAAAAAGTTCTGATCGCTGGTAATTAAGGTGCCATCAGCAATAAAGGAAGCTCCTACTTGAAATAAGCCGCTAACAGTAATAGTTCGTCGTTCAATTTCGGTAGTAACAGTTTTTCCTGCTTCAATTTGAGCGATCGCTTCTTGGTAATCGCCTCTAGAACCGCGATCAAATAAGACTGTATCCGGTAGCTTGATGGTATTCAATTGGCTATTAACTTCTGGTAAATTCAAGGCTGGTTTGTCAGGATTTAAACCCATCACCAAAACCATTGTTTCTTTACGGCTTTGGGGATTTTTCCAAGAGACGGTGTTGACGTACATCGGTTCTGCTGATTTCACGCCCGGTACATCCATTGCCTGGAACAGTCGCCGCCGAGTAAATGTAGATAAATAGGCTAAGTTCCGCGCCTGGGGACTAATCAAGACAATATCTGCCTCTAGGCTGCTATGCACTCTAGTGTTGCTGTTGTACAAAGCATTCTGAAACCCCGTTTGCATAAACATCAGCATATCCGCAAAGGCGATACCCGATAGTGCGACTAAAAAACGGCTTCTGTGGCGGCGCAGTTGCAACCATCCCAGTGGTGTGCGTTGTTGTAGTTGCTGAATAAATCCAATCACTGTCGCTTCGCTCCAAGTTAAAGGTTAGAGTCAAAAAATTCTTCACATTTCAATTACTGCCTGTACTTGCAGGTTGGTGAACTTGGCAGCTTTCTGACTTGATGCATGATCTAGTTGAACGTGAACTTCCACGACTCTGGCGTCTATGTTGCTGGAAGGATCGCTGTTGATTACATTCTGTCGCTGGATCTGCCAACCAATTCTTTCCACAGTTCCGGATAATTTACCTGGGAGAGAATCGCTATCTATCTGCACTTTTTGCCCTGGACGTACTTTATTAACATCACTTTGGTAAACTTCTACTACCGCATACATCTGCTGGCTTTGCCCAATCTCAGCAATACCGTCGTTGGCAACTAATTCACCTGGGCGGGTATATATTTTGAAAACTTGCCCATCTTGTGGCGATCGCACGTAAGCTTGTTGCAGATTTGCCTCTGCTCTTTTAGCGGCAGCAATGGCTTGATTCACTTCGGCTTGGGCTGCTGCTACATCCACGGGACGAACTTCGGCAATCTGATCTAACGTAGCTTCCCCTTCCTTAATTTGTTGTTGTCGGGATGCTTGGATACGCTCTAAGTTGGCTTTTGCCTCGCTTAACTGTTGCTGGCGAGATGTTTGAATACGTCTGAGGTTGGCTTTTGCTTGATTTACCTGTTGCTGTGCAGTTTGCCAAACTAAACGCTTGCTATCTCGTGATGATGCCGAAATTGCTCCTTCTTTATATAGGCTTTGATGGCGTTGGTATTCTGCTTGAGCGTTATCTAGTTCTGCTTGCAACTGAGCAATAGTTGCTTTTTGTGCCTCCATTTCTGTGTCTTTTTCTGCCTGTAGGCGAGCGATGGTAGCTTTTTGGGCTGTTATTTCTGTGCCTCGTTCTACTTGCAGGCGTGCAATCCCGGCTTTTTGGGCTTGAATTTCACCCTGCTTGGCACCAGCTTCCACCTTTTGCAGATTTGCCTGCGCTACTTTTACCGCTTCTTTGGCTTCATTTAGGGCTGAGGAGAGGCGATCGCGATTGTCTAATACTGCAACTACTTGCCCTGCCTTGACTGTATCTCCTTCTTTCACCAGTAGTTGCTCCACTCGATTCCCTTCAACTGAGGTAGGTGCAGACAGCTTGATTACCTCTCCCTTTGGCTCAAGTCGCCCTAAGGCTGTCACGGTTTTGACTTCTGGCAGTTGAACTAACTTTTGTTGCGCCTTCATCTCAGCACTGCGAGACTGCTTTACTGTATACACACCCATTCCGACTGCACTCAAAACTGCAATTGCTGCGATCGCTATAGAGGGGCGAAAAATTGATTTTGGGGGAAAGGAACCTTCAAACTTGGAGTGTTGCAGCATGGCATCCCTCAGTTATTAAACTAAACTGTTTAGTTTTCTGTTATTACTAGACTAAACCGATTAGTTTAGTTTGACAAGTACTACAATAGAAAAAACTAGACTATACAGTTTAGTTCGTTCCTTGCAGTTTTCTTTGCCCGACACGGTAACACGATATACATCGTGTCCGTGTCTCTCCTTAATAGTGGGACAAGGGGAGCAGGGGAGCAGAGGGGAAGAATAACTACTAACCACTGTACGGGCGGGTTTTAACAACAATCTTTCTAGATGACGAAAGATCTAAATCAGCCCGCCCCTACAAATGACCAATGACAAATGACCTTAGTACCAACCTTCTAAATATAAGTTTTGCGTAAATCCTACGGGTTTCTCTAGATCATCTAGGATATTAAAAGTGTCTGGAGTGTGCTAAAGGTTGGTAAGTAGCAGGAAACAGTAAAAAATGGTACGTGCAAAAATAACTGATATAGAACGTGAGAATTCGGTTGAGAAAGTTGAACAAATTCTCCAGGGAGCAATGCAGGAGTTTTTAACGCATGGCTTCGCAGGTACAAGTATGGATAGGGTAGCAGCAACAGCTGGTGTTTCCAAGGCTACAGTTTACAGCCACTTTATAGATAAAGAAGGACTATTTAAGGCTTTAATTGAGCGGCTAGCACGTAAAAAATTTGATTCTATTTTTGGTAATGAACCCCTGGAAGGAGAGCCATCTCAGGTGCTGCGTCAGGTAGGCAGCAAAGCTTTGGAGCAGATGGGCGAGGATCAAGAGCATTGTGCATTTATGCGCGTATTAATTGGAGAGTCGGCTCGTTTTCCAGAATTAGCAAAAGTTTGCGTTCGTGCCATGATGAAGCCAATATTTGAAACTCTGAGTCAATATCTAGCTTCTCATCCGGAACTCAAAATCGCCGACCCAGAGGCTGTAGCAAGAATTATAGTTGGATCATTAGTTCATTTTCATATTACTCAGGACGTGTTGCACGGTAAAGACATCATATCCATGGAAGGCGATCGCATTCTTGATACGATGATTGACTTGATTATGAAATCTGCTCGATAGACTGAATTTCTGCCTCTAAGTTGTGACGAGCGGAGAGTTCAAAATTTGCGAACATCAAATCTGTGAAGTAAATGCGATGCCGTTGCAAAAATCGCTGCAAAACCTTCTTTCTACCTGCCAGATATATTGCATCTGGTAACCAAGCATATTCTTGACGAATTGCCAGGGCATATTGACGATACTTTAATGGGTGAGTACCTAAAATTGCTAAGTCTGCATCCAACAATACCTGAGGATCAAAATCATCTGATTGGGCCTGATGATATTTGGTGTGCAAAATCAGGGTGGAGGTTTTGGTAATTGTATGAGAGGGAATAGTAAGTGATTTTAAGACTTCAACAGCATAAATGGCACTGTTCTCTTCATTGTTTTGTGCTTGAGCATCATAGATAACATCATGAAACCAGGCGGCAAATTGAACCGCTGGTAAGTCTTGAACTTGGTTTTGTAAAGTTTGTATAGTGTTTAAAACATGATCAATGTGTTCCAGGGTGTGATAATAACGACCTGGACTTGAGTAAGCTGTAACTAGTTGAGTAAAAGCTTTTTCAGCAGCAACTTGCTCTACTCCAAAAGGTTGGAGTAAATACCACCAATTATTAAACAATTTTTCTGTAATTTGATTTTGAGACTGCAAAGTAAAATAATTTTTGTAGAGTAGATGTAAAACTAAGCAACACACCCAGAAATTTCAAAACAATGTCATCAGAAATGGCGCAACGAAGCAACTTTTCCATTTATAAAATTGATAATTACACATTGAGTTCAATAGAGCAACAAGTCATTAAAGCTTTCGCTATCTCAATCTGGAGTATTGACGAACAAGCATATACTTCGCTTTCTTAAATAAGAATTAACAAAATCATTTTTACTTTGATTTAGCCTTAGATATTGTTCTGTACATCAACTTAATAATTGTTGTCTAATCGTTATCTAATACCAATGCTCCAAATTAAGGCTACACATAGTTTGTAGTGGCGCTGAAGTGTAATTACAAACCTTTTTCCATCTGTAGCCAAAATTTAGGGAAATCGTATAAATTGCTCGTTTTGTTCAGCGATTACCAGGTTGGTTGAGTGATTGGAATTGCAACACTATCAATCTCAGCGAGTTCGCGCTTACTAATCGACTAAAGGAGATCAGAATGGTACAAGATTCTGTTTCATCACATCCCGTTTCACAAGCACTGAATGATTCTGAAGCCGATCGCTGGGCTGCTGAGATTGAAGCGCAGATGACCGATGATGAACGCTTCTCGCTGATCCTCAGTCTGATGGTGGTGCTGCGGGGTGTTAGAGAAAAGCGACTACCTGAAGAGGTTGGACGGATTGCAGGCTATGTTCCAGGGGTGCCGCGATTGGGAGTTTCACCCCAGAAAATTACTGATGGCCCAATTGGCGTCACCAATCCGCTCGGCAGTCGAGTCGGTGATACGGCAACCGCCCTACCTTGTGGGCTGTGTATGGGTTCAACCTTTAACCCGACATTGGCACGGGAAGCGGGTGCGGTGATCGGTCGAGAGGCAAGACTACACGGCTACAATGTGATCTGCGGCGGTGGCATCAATCTGCCCCGCGATCCGCGCCACGGACGCAACTTTGAATACATCTCAGAAGATCCTTGGCTTTCTGGTGTGATGGGCGCTGAGAATGTCATTGGCACACAGTCCGAAGGTGTGATCTCGATGCTCAAGCACGTTTCGCTCAATGTCAATGAGATTAACAAGTTTTGGTTAGATGCGATCATCGATCCGATCGCCCATCGAGAATCTGATTTACTCGCGTTCCAAATCGGTATCGAGCGCGGCAATCCGGGTTCGCTGATGGGAGCGTACAACAAAGTCAACGGCGCGTACAATTGTGGCAACGATCCGATTTTAAATGGCGTGATTAAAGATGCGATCGGCTTCAAAGGCTACATCATGTCAGACTGGATGGCGGTCTATCATTGGGATTTCGCCCTCAAAGGTCTCGACCAGCATTCAGGCGCACAGTTAGACCAGAAGGAATGGTTTAATGAGCCACTCAAAGAAGCGATGGCGAACGGTGAATTTCCGAGAGCGCGATTATCTGATATGGTGCGGCGGATTCTACGATCAATGCAGATGGTCGGCGTGGATCAATGGGATGGTGAGACAGGATACACCGTAGATATGGCGAAGCATAATGATGCGGCGCTGGAAGTCGCTCGTCAGGGGATTGTGTTGCTGAAAAATGATGATGCAATCCTACCGCTCTCGCCTGATTTGAAAACTGTTGCGGTGATTGGTTGGCAGGTGAACAAAGGAGTCATTGCAGGTGGCGGATCAAGCCAAACTCTACCACCTGGTGGCTATGCGGCTGAAATTCCTATTGGTGGAGACTCCTTACTTGCTCCCGTCCGAACCGAAGCTTATCACCCCTGTGCGCCACTGGCGGAAATCAAAAAGCAACTTCCCCAGACAAAGGTGATGTTTGATCCTGGCATTTATCCTGCTGATGCGGCTGAACAAGCGCGTCGTGCGGATATCGCGATTGTCTTTGGGGTCAAATTTGAAAGTGAAGGCTTCGATGATCCGGATCTCACCCTCCCTTACGGACAGGATGCCATGATCGAAGCAGTCGCTGCTGCAAATCCGAATACAATCGTGGTTCTCGAAACAGGCAATCCGATCGCGATGCCGTGGCGAGATCAAGTGAAAGCGATCATCGAGCTATGGTTTCCGGGACAAGCGGGTGGAACTGCGATCGCGGAAGTCCTCACCGGACGAATCAATCCTTCGGGTCGCTTGCCGATTACGTTCCCTGCCGATGTTCAACAACTGCCACGTCCAGCGCTGCCAAACTTTGGTGAACCGTTTGGTAAACCTTCGATCATTCACTTTAATGAAGGGGCTGAGATTGGCTATCGCTGGTTTGCCAAGACGAATGCAAAGCCACTTTATGCGTTTGGATATGGATTGAGCTATACGCGCTTTGCCTACAGTAACTTCACCATTGAAGGTGGTGAAACGGTTAAGGCAAGCTTCACGGTGACGAATGTGGGCGAGCGTGCAGGGGCAGATGTGCCACAGGTTTACTTGATTGAAGCAGCAGGTGATAAACGAATGCGGCTACTGGGTTTCGAGCGAGTACAACTAGAACCAAGCCAATCAAAGCACGTTGAGATCGTTGCCGATCCGCGATTGCTGGCACGGTTTGATGGCGATCGTGGGCAGTGGCGCATCGAAGACGGCACTTACACCGTCAGTCTATCCCGCGCCGCTGATGATCCAGTAGAAAGCGCAGAAACGACGCTAGTTGGACGATATTTCGGGCGATGATTCACAGAGTTGATGCCTCTAAAACGGAAATTTAATTTTGCCCCACTACTTAACACAACCCTGCTCCAACTTTCTGGGTAGATAATTAACCCAACGCTCAAAATATCTTGGAGTTGTTGAGTTGGTACAAAGAGCGATCGCTCTCGCCTACTACTGTATTAGTTTTCAAATAATCATGGACAAGAATACAACACCGCTTTGTGAACTTTGATCGACTCCTGAAAAATCAGGAGTCGGTTTTTCTGTTGATTTTCATCCCAAGTGGTCGCCGCCCCAACAGAGTAAAGATGGCGGATAGTCAATGCTGACTTTAGCTTTTCTGTTTCAGGGGATATAGCAGTTAGCTTCTACAATTTTTTTGAATTATTTGGGTGGCTTATTGCTGCTTGTGCTGGCGTAATTGTTCTATTATGTAGGCTTCTAGTTCTTGCCTTTCTTTGTTACTTGCTTTTCGTTGATAATTCCTGCCTGTTTCTTGAATAAATTTACGTTTCTCGCTTTGAGAAGAATTGAGTTTAGTTCCCCCTTGTTTCAAGCTTTTTTGTAATTCCTCCCATGTTTTTTCACCCACACTTTCGCCCAGTTTTACAAGTGCTTGAGGTAGTAATTTTTTAGCCTCTATTTGAAAATCATCTTCTGTCTCTAAAGAGCTGAAATCTACATTGCTAAAGTCTAAATTGATTTCAAACTGATTCATTAAATTATATTTGCTCCATTGACAACTAATGCAGTAGATACACCCTCAGGTCTTTAAATACTGATTTTTACATGATAATGTTAATATTATTTGAATATGTGTCTATTGATATTTGAAAAATTTTATTAGTTAATCACAAGTTTAAAATTTATCGTAAGCAACTCGTGCAGCGCGATGCTGTCCCAAATCTTTGAGGAGATTTTCAAACTGTTCCCAACTGATGTTGTAGAGTAGAATGCGATGGCACGCTTGCTAGCGATTGTCATGAAAACGGCTCCTGCGATTATCTGCCATCAAATTACTGCCCAAACTCAAGCCTAGCCCGCTCATCTAATTCTGCTGTAATAATCTCTTGCTCTGCTTGACGAGCTAGTTGCTCAATTCTCGCTTTGGCTTGAGCACGCACGAAAAAAGGTATCTGCTTCAACTTTGCCCTAGCTTCGACTGTCCATTTTAAAGCATCTGGAAAATCGGAGTCGTCCATACTACCCCCACCCTGAAAGAAGCTTAAATTAATATTGTGATGAAAAAGCCCCTGTTTTTACACAGGAGCTTCACAAAAATGTAATTGTCAGTGATGAAAGAAAACTTAGTTTTAGTCGATGTCCTTCATGAACAACACTGGTTCTGTTTCACGGTCAATACCTTTTTCAAAGCCAGCAGCAGCAGCACGTGCACGACCAGCATGCCACAGGTGACCGATGAGGAAGAAGAAAGCTAAAACGAAGTGAGAAGTTGACAACCAAGCACGGGGGTTGACGTAGTTGAAGGAGTTAGGCTCGGTGATTACACCACCCACAGAGTTGATAGAACCGTTGGGAGCGTGGGTCATGTACTCAGATGCACGACGAATTTGCCAAGGTTGAACGTCGTTCTTGATCTTGTCAAGATCCAAACCGTTGGGGCCGCGCAGAGGCTCTAACCAAGGGCCGCGGAAATCCCAGAAGCGCATGGTTTCACCACCAAAGATGATTTCACCAGAGGGTGAGCGCATCAGGTATTTACCCAAACCTGTGGGGCCTTGAGCAGATGCAACGTTAGCACCGAGTTTTTGGTCACGAACCAAGAAGATGAAAGACTGGGCTTGAGAAGCTTCAGCGTTTGTAGGGCCGTAGAATTCACTGGGGTAAGCAGTGTTGTTGAACCAAACAAAGCAAGAAGCGATGAAGCCCATTAGGGACAGAGCGCCCAAGCTGTAGGAGAGGTAAGCTTCACCAGACCAGATGAAAGCACGACGCGCCCAACCAAAGGGCTTGGTGAGAATGTGGAAAATACCACCAGCAATACAGATTAAAGCAACCCAGATGTGACCGCCAATGATGTCTTCCATGTTATCGACACCAACGATCCAGCCGTCACCACCGAAGGGAGACTTAAGCAGATAGCCAAAGATGACTGCTGGGTTCAATGTTGGGTTGGTAATAATACGAACATCACCACCACCAGGCGCCCAAGTATCGTAGACACCACCAAAGAACATTGCCTTTAGCACCAACAACAAGGCTCCACATCCCAAAATAATCAGGTGGAAACCGATAATGTTGGTCATCTTGTTCTTATCTTTCCAGTCATAGCCAAAGAAGGAGGAATAATCTTCTAAGACTTCTGGGCCACGAATGGCATGATAGATACCGCCAAATCCTAGTACGGCGGAGGAAATTAAGTGCAGAACACCAACGACAAAATAGGGGTAGGTGTCTATCACTTCACCACCAGGGCCAACTCCCCATCCGAGAGTTGCCAAGTGAGGCAGAAGGATAAAGCCTTGCTCGTACAAGGGTTTTTCAGGGACAAAGTGAGCAACCTCAAACAAAGTCATTGCTCCAGCCCAGAAGACGATCAAACCTGCGTGAGCAACGTGTGCGCCCAACAGTTTGCCAGAGAGGTTAATCAGACGAGCGTTACCAGCCCACCAGGCAAATCCGGTGGAATCTTGGTCGCGTCCTGCTCCCAGAACGCCAGGTCGATTAGAGAGCGTTACCACGAGGTAATACCTCCTCAGGGAATACAAATTTCTCGTGTGGCTGATCTTGAGGAGCCATCCAAGCGCGGATACCCTCGTTCAGCAAAATGTTTTTGGTATAGAAAGTTTCAAACTCTGGGTCTTCTGCTGCCCGCAACTCTTGAGAGACGAAGTCGTAAGCACGCAGGTTCAATGCTAAACCAACAATGCCTACCGCACTCATCCACAAGCCTGTGACTGGTACAAACAACATGAAGAAGTGCAACCAGCGCTTGTTGGAGAAGGCGATACCGAAGATCTGAGACCAGAAACGGTTTGCCGTCACCATCGAGTAGGTTTCTTCGGCTTGAGTTGGGTTGAAGGCACGGAAGGTGTTTGCTCCTTCTCCGTCTTCAAACAGGGTGTTTTCGACTGTCGCACCATGAATCGCACACAGCAGCGCTCCACCCAACACTCCTGCTACACCCATCATGTGGAAGGGGTTGAGTGTCCAGTTGTGGAATCCTTGCAAGAACAGCAAGAAACGGAAGATTGCTGCGACGCCAAAGCTCGGAGCAAAGAACCAGCTTGATTGTCCCAAGGGGTACATCAAGAATACGCTTACGAATACGGCAATCGGTGCGGAAAATGCGATCGCGTTGTAAGGACGAATCCCTACTAATCTTGCAATTTCAAATTGCCGCAGCATGAAGCCAATCAAACCAAAGGCTCCGTGCAAAGCGATAAATGGCCACAATCCTCCCAACTGACACCAACGGGTGAAGTTGCCTTGAGCTTCTGGCCCCCACAACAGCAATAGGGAATGTCCCATTGCGTCTGCGGGTGTGGATACTGCTACGGTCAAGAAGTTACATCCTTCTAGGTAGGATGACGCTAGACCGTGGGTGTACCAACTGGTGACGAAGGTGGTGCCGGTTAGCCATCCCCCTAGTGCCAAAAATGCACAGGGGAAGAGCAGAATACCAGACCACCCTACGAATACGAAGCGATCACGCTTCAGCCAGTCGTCGAGAACGTCAAACCACCCTCTTGTGGGGGCGCGTCCAACTGCGATGGTCATCGGACTAAAATCCTCTTTTTTACTAAAATTGCAACGTTTTGAGGAATTTAACGTTTTTTTGACACATCTGGCTGCTTTGATGCTGCCGATTTTATGAGAAGTCACCGCTTAAACCTAAGTCGGCTTCCTTCTAGCTTGTGCCAAAACGATTACCACTAGCTGTAATCCAGCTTGTGATTACTTAATACTTTTTAACTTATCACATTGGTTCTGCTTTACGCCTGGTTTACATCAGTAAATCAGGTATTAAAAACAAACCTATTAAATATTATCAATATCAGAAATTTTACAATCTGACACAACTTTTCTCAGAAATCTTAAAATAAACTTGCAATAGAGCCTGCTCCAATGGCAGACTTTTAAAGGGTAATTGTCAAACACCAAGGTAGTCCCATGACGACATCAACAACCATTAACAA
Source organism: Chlorogloeopsis sp. ULAP02 (assembly GCF_038404745.2). Classification (NCBI taxonomy): domain Bacteria; kingdom Bacillati; phylum Cyanobacteriota; class Cyanophyceae; order Nostocales; family Chlorogloeopsidaceae; genus Chlorogloeopsis; species Chlorogloeopsis sp. ULAP02. The sequence continues at coordinate 63,218 of NZ_JAYKTT020000006.1, forward strand.
AGGCGAGCCGCCTAAGGATAATGGCTTGGCTTCGCAAGTTTTGCATCAAAAAGTTATCGGTTCACGTCGGTTTAGTAACTACTGGTGGGCAACTATCGTCACCTTGGGAGCTACAGGCTTCTTATTGGCTGGGATATCTAGTTACTTAAGAGTAAATTTACTCATAGTTACTGATCCAACTCAACTAGTATTTTTCCCCCAAGGTCTAGTGATGGGTTTGTATGGTGCGGCAGGCTTGCTTTTAGCTTCATACCTATGGATAGTAATTCTATTGGACGTGGGCGGCGGATACAACGAATTTAATCGGGAAACTGGCAAAATCAAAATTTTTCGTTGGGGATTTCCTGGTAAAAACCGCCGGATCGAAATTGACTGCAACACTCAAGATGTACAATCTGTACGAGCACAAATCAAAGAGGGTTTAAATCCTCTTCGCGCATTGTATTTACGTGTTAAAGGCCGCCGTGACATTCCCCTAACCAGAGTCGGACAACCCATGTCACTAACAGAGTTAGAGACGCAAGGAGCAGAATTAGCAAAATTTTTAGGAGTGCCTTTAGAAGGTTTGTAAGTAATTTGAGATTTGGGATCAAACACCAGAGTAGCTCATAGCAAGTTTTTAGCAACTCGCAATAAAAGTAAAAGAAATAACGAAAAAATAAGTAACTACTGCCAAAAAGCAATATCTTTAGAAAGTGTTACTTACACCTACAGAAGCTAAGATACTCTGGTTGAGTCTATGAAGTGGCGATGCGGTTAAAAATTTCTGAATTTTTAGTTGTGCTTGTGATTGTTGGTAGCTTGATAACAGGTGGATGTTCTACACAACAAGTAGCTTCTAATACTTCTCCCCCCAATTCCACAGCTACCGAGGCAAGCACAAAAATAACGACAGAGACGACCACATCTGTATCTGAAGTTACAAAAGAGGCTGTTCCTGGAATGAACAATTTACCAAGACTTGAAGGCAAAGCCACTGTGGAGATGATAGTTAATGGCTCGCCGATCACAATCGAAGTAGACGGCACCAATGCCCCCATCACAGCTGGCAACTTTGTAGATTTAGTTAAACGTGGTGTATACGATGGAGTAGCCTTTCATCGAGTCATAGGCCCTCAGAGTAACCCGCCGCAAGATCCTTTTGTAGCTCAAGGTGGAGATCCTCAAAGCAAAGATCCCAAAGTTCCTGCACAACGATTAGGAACAGGTAATTTTGTCGATCCAAAAACAGGTAGTCCGCGCTATATACCTTTAGAAATCAAACCAAAAGGGGCAAAGGAGCCGATTTACGGTAAAACAATTACCGAAGCGCCTGAGTTACCTCATAAACTTGGTACGATCGCTATGGCGCGATCGCAGGTGCCTAATTCTGCTTCCTCTCAGTTTTACTTTGCTTTAGCAGACTTATCTTTCTTAGATGGTAACTATGCTGTATTTGGCAAGGTTACAAATGGTATGGAGGCAGTAAGCAAGATTAAGCAAGGCGATCGCATTGAATCTGCAAAAGTCACCCAGGGCGAGGAAAATCTTAAAAACGGGGGACAGTAATTAGGAGGGGGAGAGTGGGAGAGTGGGAGAGTGGGAGACAGGGAAGAAGATGGGGAAGATGGGGAAGGATTTACTCTTATCACTTCCTCACCTCCCTCAACTCCTTGTTCTCGTGTCCTCATTCCCCATTCCTAAAATTCAAAATTGGTAGAGGTTGTTGTTACTGGTATTAGTTTAGTTTCTGCTTTAGGTAAAAGCCCAGAAGATAACTGGGAAAAATTAATAGCAGGAAAATCTGGTATAAAACTCTATCAAGCATTTCCTGAACTAAAACAGCGTCCTCTTGGGTTGATTGATAAGCAACCAGCACAAGTAAAAAAACTAACTTCTTGGCTTGTTACTTCTGCTGTAAAAGATGCTGGTTTAGTTCCACCTTTACCAGATTGCGCAGTTGTTATTGGCTCTAGTCGTAGCTATCAGGCAGCGTGGGAAGAGATGGCACGGCAGATGAATCTAGACGCAAAGACGCGGAGAGCAAAAGACGCGGAGAGAAATAAGGACAAGGAGCAGGGGAGACAACCAGACAAGGGGAGAGAACCTGATTCACAATTCTCCGCGTCCCCACCTCCCCGTGTCCCCGCGTCCTCTTTCCCCGTGTCTTTTGAAAATTGGCTAGATACTCTTCCGCATATGAATGCGATCGCCGCGGCACGACAAATTGGTGCTACGGGAATTGTGTTGGCACCGATGGCAGCTTGTGCTACTGGTATTTGGGCGATCGCTCAAGCTACCGAATTAATTAAAACCGGGCAAGTCGCGCGAGTTTTAGTGGGTGCCGTGGAAGCCGCAATTACACCGCTTACCATTGCTGGCTTTGAGCAGATGGGTGCTGTAGCAAACACAGGGGCTTATCCCTTTGATTTGCACCGTGAAGGTTTAGTTTTGGGAGAAGGGGGAGCTTTATTTGTTTTGGAATCGGCAGAATTGGCAAAGCAGCGCCAAGCAAAAGTGTACGCTCGAATCCTTGGTTTCGGTTTAACAGCAGATGCATTTCATCCAAATGCGCCAGAGCCAGGAGGTAAAAGTGCGATCATCGCAATTAAGCAATGTTTGGAACGCAGTAACCTGACAGCTAAAGATATTGATTACATTCACGCTCACGGCACGGCTACGCAGATGAATGACCGGATAGAAAGTTTAGTTATACAACGGTTATTTCATCAAGGTGTGGCAGTCAGTTCTACTAAAGGAGCTACAGGACATACACTCGGTGCATCAGGAGCTTTGGGTCTAGCTTTTTCTTTGCTGGCATTGCAGCAACAAATATTACCGCCTTGTGTAGGGCTGAGGGAACCAGAATTTGATTTGGATTTCGTGAGGGAAGCGCGTAAAGCCAAAATTCGACAGGTAATGTGTTTAAGTTTCGGATTTGGCGGACAAAACGGAGCGATCGCGTTGGGTTTACCTACGAAAGAATTAATGAATAGCATTGTGTTACCTTAGTATTACTTGTAAAACAAAGTGTTGAACAAGTTAAAAGGAAATCATCATCGTCATCCAAAAGCAATTAATTAACTCACAAATCAAGTCACCTCAAGTCTTCTTGATCGATCATGAGAATAACAATCGTGGTCTTACTGACACCCGCGAGGCTCTAGAATTAGCCCAGAACGCAGAGCTTGACTTAGTTGTAGTCTCCGAGGGCAAAGATGCCCCAGTGGCAAAGATTCTCAACTATGGCAAGCTTCAATATCAAAAGAAAAAACGTCAGAAGCAGAGTGCTAGACCAACACTCAAGGAAGTTCGGCTGCGTCCAAATGTGGGTGTGGCTGATTACAATTTACGCATCAATCAAGCCATTGAGTGGTTGAGTAAAGGGAATTCAGTAAAGTTTGTCATTCGTTTGCGAGGTCGAGAACACCAAAATCGCAGCCATGCTGGAGAACTACTAGATCGGATTGCAACTAATTTAAGTCCAGTGGGTAAAGTCCTGTCGCTTGACAGACGCTCACTGATTGTTCAAGTTATTCCTGCCTAAATTAATAACTAGAAATCTCTTAAGGATTTCTCAACAAACGGATTATGGTAAATGAGCGATTTGAGTATATCACTCAATTATCTAATCCGTATGTTTGCTATTGGGCATTAGTGAAATGATTTAGCATAACCTACTTGTTCACAAAAACAGCCCAATAGAATATTTGCACTACACGTTTGTTTTAGAAAAAATGGTGAGCTTGTGGCAACAATAAATTACAAACAAACAGGGAAATATCTCCCACCTGAGATATTTATTTTGGGAATATGTTTTGTTCCTGGAGTAACTGAAATTAGCAGCGAACAGCTAACTGAAATCAGGACAATTATCAAAAGTGATCGTTTGCTTCAGCATTATTTGGAGCAGAAAATTCTGATTATCAAAGACTGAGGATTTGTCTCCTCAATCTTTGTCAATCATTTTAAGTGCAAATTGATATTAGGAATGCGAGTTCTAAGAACCTTACCCTGCCATAGGAATGGTTGTCTTAGTCATCGATTAAATTAAACCTGAATAAAAGTTGAGGCATTGCTTACTCATGGGCTTTAAGTACAAATGGAAGCATGGCTCTGTGCCTTCGCGCGACAAGGCAGCACGCAGCAAGTATCTCCTAGAAGAAGGGCAGTTTAATAACAAAAAAGACCAAAATTTAGCAGAGCAAGAAGCTCGCAAATACTTAGGTGTACCAGTGCGAATTCCAGACGACGATCGCTCCATACTGGGATATTCGCAAGATTGGTAGCGATCGCCCAATACCCTCTGCCTTCCGCCTCCTACCTTTGCCAAAACTTGGGAAAATTGAAACTTCCAAAAGAGCGACGATAACGGCGAGCAGATTTTCTAGTCCGCCGCCTGGTATTTGTCGTCAAAGCAGACTGTTCTAGTTCGGCGCTTTCTGTAAATTCTTCAGGGAGTTGAGTTCTATATTCTTCCTTGCTTTTCCACCAAGCGATCATCCAACCTCCGCCTATACCAGCCAAAGAACCCAGCAAGATACTTACGGGAGCTTGATACCCCAACAGCACAAAGCCAAGTAAGAAAAATAACCAGTATTTTAAACCAGCGTCAATGCCCTCAGAAGAGGCTACAGAACCAGCCTTGGGGCTACCTTGGCTGACTGTACTCATCCAGCCGATAGACAAACCACCTAAAACACCCAAGAAAAGGCTCTGGGATAGCGGATATCCTAGCGCCAGCAATATTAGTGTTAAAAACAACCCAAACAGTAGTTGATTAAAAAAGTTGGGCGAGATAGATAGGAAATTGCTGTTGTTCTTTTCTGGTGCCATGAGGTTAAGACTAGTAGCTAAAGATTTGTTTTAATTGTGCCTGTTGTGGTTGAGTAGTGTCCAAGATTTTAACTAATGGTTTTTCTTTTTCAGTAAAAGGTTCCGCCGATTTTTGTTGAGATGCCAGTAAATCAGCAGTAGCATCAGCAATATCGCCACTACGGTGTTGCAGCCGCTCTCTTAACACTTCTAACGGTGCTTGACAGTAGAGAATTTGTAAGGGAATTTGCTTTTCTGTAGCTTGAGCGATCGCTTCTTGGCGCAATGCAGAACGGTCATATTTAGCATCCAAAATCACACTAAAACCTTGGGATGCTAGCATTATTCCCAACTCCAGCAGTCGCGCGTAAGTTTTCTGAGTCATTTGGGGAGTATATAAATCATCTCCACCACGTTGCATCAGGGGAATACCAGCCAAATGCTTCCTAACGGCATCAGAACGAAGATGAATTGCTCCCAACTGTCGAGCTAAATATCGTGCCGTCGTACTTTTGCCAGAACCAGACAATCCAGACATTAAAATTAATTGTCCTTGACGGGGTTTAGTATACTCCCAGGCCTGTTTGTAATAACCAGCCGCAGTATTTGCCGCCTCTTGCTTGACTTGTGCTGGCACCCCAGGATCATCCAACAAAAATGAAGTTACCTTAGCTCTAACATAAGCTTGACGGCTTAAATACAAAGGCAGCAGCTGCAAACCTTCCCAGTCGCCAGTTTGCTCTATATACGTATTCAAAAATGCATTACCCAAGTCTTGGCGCTGTCGTGCTTCCAAATCCATTACCGTAAACCCCACATCATACATGACATCGACAAAGCGAAACGGCTCATTAAACTCAATGCAGTCGAACAACAAAATTTTGTCTTGCCATAGAGCAATATTTCTCAGGTGCAAATCGCCGTGACATTCTCGAATAAAATCACCAGTAATGCGGCTTTCAAATAGCTCTGTACGTTCTGCAAAAAACTTATCTGTATACTGCTTAGTTTCTTCAAACTGTACCTGCGTTTGTGGCCCGCTAATATATTTTTCAGTTTGTTGATAATTCTCATCAAACGCCGCTCGAATTTGCGACACCTTACCAAAAGAACGAATGTAATCGTTTGTCGCAGTTTGAGCATGGAATTTTGCCACTACTTGTCCCAACTCTTCTAAGTGAGACTCTTGCAACTTGCCTTGCTCAAACATTTCGCTCAATAGCGCCGCTTGAGGAAACTGGCGCATCTTCAGCACATATTCTACCGCCTCTGTCTTTCCTCCCAGCTGGTATTGCCCTTCTACCAAAGTCACAGGCAATACTTCCAAATACAGTTCCCCCGCTCCTCGTTGATTCAAGCGCAACTCTTCCTCAGCAAAATGATGCCGCTTTTCCAACGTAGAGAAATCCAAAAAGCCAAAATTGACAGGCTTCTTCACCTTGTAAGCAAAATCCCCAGTCAACAACACATAAGAAATATGCGTCTGTATCAATTGAATCGGTTCCTGCACTGGATGCGGATAAAATCCAGGCTGCAACATTTGCTCAATTAAAGGCGGAATAGCAGCTTCTGTCATTTCTTCTCTTTGTGTCCTTTGTGCTCTTTGTGGTTAAATCAATAAAAAACCAGGGCTTTACCCCTGGTCTCTTCAGCAATTTATCACAGATTTTAAGCAGTAGCTTCCGATTCTGTTCCCGTATCGGTGCTTTTTTGTGGAGGCAAAACACTGACAACCATTCGCGTTGCTTCATCCAACGCTGTTACACCAGACGGCAGTGCTATTTCACTGATATGTAGATTGTCACCAATATCCATTTGAGAAACATCTACTTCAATGAAATCAGGAATATTCTGTGGATCGCAACGTACCTGCAATTGTGTAATCACAGGATCTAAGATTCCACCATTTTGTTTCACGCCGATCGCATCTCCCACAAAATGTAAAGGTATTTCTACGTCGGTGGGGCCATGTCCTGCTACAGCAAAAAAGCTGAGATGGTAAGGTGTACCCTTTGCTGGGTGAGATTGCACTTCCCGTAGCAAAGTTTTGCCTTGCCAAGGCGCATCAGTCACTTTTAAATCTATTAAAGTGTTGTTCACAGAAGCTTTTTTTAGCAAGCGCTCTACAACTTTAGCGTCAATGCTCAACGCAATTGACTCTGTTCCTTTATGACCGTATAAGTTACCAGGTATTTGCCCAGAACGGCGCAAAGCTTTAGGCTTGCTACCTTCTGGACGCTTTTGACATTCAACACTAAGTTCCATACTTCAACACTTCAAGATTCAAAATTTAAAATTTGTGAGAACACTCACACACAAAGGACACTTGGCTGCTACAGAAACCGTAATTGCCAGAGTGTCCTCCCCAAGTCCCAAGATGGGATGAGAATTAACGTATCCCCTACGCACTCAGCAACGAAGCAGGCGTACCGTCAGCGTGTAACAAAGCGCGTTTAGGGCCGTGGATGGGGTCTTCAACAATGATAGTTTGATCGCGGCTTGCTCCTAAAGAAACGATCGCGATCGGAACTTCCATTAATTCTGCCAAAAATTTTAGATAGTCTAGCGCTTGCCGCGGTAAGTCTTCCAACGTGCGGCAGTTGGCTGTGGATTGCTGCCATCCCGGCATAGACTTGTAGATGGGACGACAACGGGCAAACTTACGAGCACTGCTAGGAAAGTGTTCGCAACGTTCCCCGTCAATCTCATAAGCCACACAAACTTTAATTTCCTCTAGTTCGTCGAGGACATCTAGTTTGGTAATTGCCAGACAGTCCATGCCGTTGATCCGCACAGCGTAACGACCGATGACGGCATCAAACCAGCCACAGCGGCGTTTGCGCCCAGTTGTTGTTCCAAATTCGGCACCGCGCGCGCACAATAATTCTCCCACTTCCCCGTCCAATTCGGTCGGGAAAGGCCCTTCGCCTACACGTGTAGTATAAGCTTTGGCTACTCCGATTACACGGTCAATCATTGTCGGCCCCAGCCCTGTACCTACACAAGCTCCTCCCGCCACCGGGTTAGATGAGGTAACATAGGGATAAGTACCGTGATCTAAATCGAGGAGTGTTCCTTGCGCTCCTTCAAACAAGATGTTGCGCCGTCGTTGAATTGCATCGTATATTTTTAAAGAGGTATCAACGACGTGTGGTCGCAAGCGTTCTGCATACGCTAGATATTCGTCTATTACCTTTTGCGGATCTAAAAGTGGTAGATTGTAAAGTTTTTCTAAAATGACGTTTTTATAATTGATCGTCCACTCCAATTGCTTACGCAGCCCTTCAGAATCCATTAAATCCAAAATTCTGATCCCAGTCCGCTCTGATTTATCAGCATAGGTAGGGCCAATTCCCCGACCGGTTGTGCCAATTTTGTGACTTCCCCGGCGTTCCTCCGATGCCTGGTCAATCAATCGATGATACGGCATCGTTACATGGGCTGTTTCAGAAATAAACAGATTATTAGTGGAAATTCCTAGTTGTTTGAGCTGATCGAGTTCTGCGATTAAAACTTGTGGATCGATTACTGTCCCACAACCGATAATGCACTCCGTATTCGGGTACAAGATACCAGAGGGAATCAAGTGTAGTTTAAAGGTCTGACCCTTAACGACAATTGTGTGTCCAGCATTGACACCCCCTTGGTAACGCACTACAACATCTGCGGAGCGGCTGAGCAAGTCGGTTATTTTTCCTTTCCCTTCGTCGCCCCACTGGGCACCTATGACAATGACGTTAGCCAAGTGTTTATTCTAGAGAGCTACAGTTTCCACAAACAATCATTATGCGCACATTTGGTTATTTTTGTCAAGCTTGTCAGTTAGCGATCGCTCTATAGTTGTTTGTTTTTACGACTATAAGTAGAAGGCACAAAAAAGGCAACCTGGTAACGAGAACCACCTCTGTTTCCTAGTCTCTAGCTAGAAAATAGGGAACTCTTAACAGGGAACAGGCAACAGAAAGAGGTATTTTCATACTTGGTTGTGCCAAAACCGGGCG
>NZ_JAYKTT020000007.1:0-69749 GCF_038404745.2 Chlorogloeopsis sp. ULAP02
GATAAATCACCACTATATACACAGGAAAATTAAAGTAATTCCTATGGAATAGTCAGTCGCATTCGGCAGACACGTGTGAGAAGGGACACAATCGCTTGTTAATGTACAAACCTCTAACTAGATTTTGCAAGCTCGCTGTGGATACTGAATGATTTCACTTGGCAACTAAAAGTAAATATAAAGAAAGATAGCAGTTTTATTAAACCCCTAAGTACCTTTGCTGCAATGAACTTGAGGGGTTTTTTAGTTATTTTTAAGAATAATTACGCTGTTCCCAGATCCCTTACCTCTACCCGTAACTCTAATTTTGCCTAACCACTTACAACGTTTGACTCAATACTATGACTTACGCAAAATTCCTCTAAAGCCCTCTTTTCTCCGTGTTTTCTGTGTTCTCTGCGGTTGATTCTTCCGTAACTCATGCGTAAGTCCTGAATACGAAAAATCTGTTTGTTATTCAGCTCACATATTTGGGATTAATAAAGTAAGAAATATTACTTTTTTTATACGTATGCATTATCCTTTTGAACTTACATTTAAGTTATGGGCATTTGCACCACAAATCTCAGTGATTGATAATCAAGGAAATTTCGTATTTTACGTCAAACAGAAACTTTTTAAGCTCAAGGAAGCAATTACCGTCTTTGCTGATGCAGAGCGAAACAATTCACTCTACTACATTAAAGCCGATCGCATAATTGACTTTTCAGCTCGCTACGATTTTACCGACAGCAACGGAACTTATATCGGTGCGGTGAAAAGAAGAGGACTAAAATCTCTGTGGCGAGCACGTTATGACATCTTTGATGGCGAGACATCCACTTTATACATCCAAGAAAAAAACCCTTGGGTTAAAGTTATGGATGCTTTGTTTGCGGAAATTCCCATTGTGGGGATATTCAGTGGTTATGTGTTCAACCCTGTCTACTTAGTCAGCCGTACAGATGGTACTGTGGTGATGCGTCTAGAAAAAATTCCCTCATTTGTTTCTAGAAAATTTACCATCAAAGCCGTCGATCAATTCAGCGATCGCGAAGAAAAACAAGTGTTGTTAAGTTTGATCATGATGCTTCTGCTTGAGAAGACTCGCGGCTAGGAATAGTTAATGAAACACATCCTGTATCCTGCATCTATTTTTACAGCAGTGCCAATATGACTCACTTAGCATACAGCATGATGGCTGTGATAATATGAGAGACTGCTGCATAAATTTTAGATAATTCATTGAATCATGGCTCTAACGCAACAGCGCAAACAGGAGATAATTTCTCAATACCAAGTCCACGAAACCGATACTGGCTCTGCTGATGTCCAAATAGCTATGTTGACAGAGCGGATTAACCGCCTCAGCGAACATCTCCAAGCCAACAAAAAAGATTTTTCTTCTCGTCGGGGATTGTTGAAGCTGATCGGTCAGCGCAAACGTCTTCTATCCTATATTCAGAAGGAAAACCGGGAACACTATCAAGCTTTGATTGCTCGTCTCGGTATACGTGGTTAAAACTACCGCCTATGTCTGCTGAAACTGAAGGTAATCGCTTGCCCTTTGAACCGAAGAAAAAGCGCCAAAAACCGGCCAAAGCTCCAAGTAACTCGACTGCTGTTAAACAAGAATCTGGAAATAAAGAAAAGAAGAAACCAAAGTATACCAAAGAAGAAACTGCAATTCCTCAGGTAGTTAGTCAACGAATGATACGTCGCGTTGCTAGCTTCTGTGGAGTACCAACAGCTTTGGGTATTGCCTCTCTAGTATGCAGTTATCTGCTACTAATCTACGCCGGAATTAAACTACCTCCTGTTGCCGTATTGCTCGTAAATATGGGCTTTTTTGGTTTGGGGGTACTAGGAATCACTTACGGTGTCCTCTCTGCTTCTTGGGATGAAGACAGAGTGGGTACTCTGTTGGGATGGAGTGAGTTTACCACCAATTGGGGGCGGATGCTCGCAGCTTGGCGTGAAACTCGGCAAAAGAACATATGATTTTTGGCGCTCAGGTGTTCAAACAATTGCTACCTGGAAATTTTAATTTCTAGGGAATTGGGTCGATTAAAAAATGTTGAAGTGATTAAATTTAATATTTAAACTTCAACATTATTAACTAATTTATCTTGCTTTTTTGTACCCGATTTTTAGTAGCATAAAAACTGAGCGCTATATTTATTTAATTTTTAGCTATTACCTATTAAGTAGGTGGACATAATTAAATATAAAATGGCAACTTCTAGAAACAGATGGAAAAGCCTTTTTTCTAAGTGGGGAAGTTGTTAGCTAATTCAAAGCCTTATGGCAAAAGCGTCTAATGCTCTCTGTCTTCTACTTATTTAGTAGCTAATAATTAGCAAACAATTTTAAAAATCAAAACAACTTATTAGGGAACATAACATGATTGTAGTTATGAAGGTTGGTTCTCCTGAAGCGGAAATCAACCGCGTCAGCGAGGAACTTAACACCTGGGGGCTAACACCAGAAAAAATTGTTGGTAAGCACAAAGTCGTAATTGGTTTGGTGGGCGAAACTGCCGACTTAGATCCGCTACAAATTCAGGAAGTTAGCCCCTGGATTGAGCAAGTACTACGGGTAGAACAGCCTTACAAACGAGCTAGCCGTCAATACCGTCATGGAGAAGCTTCTGAGGTAGTAGTTAATACTCCCGACGGGCCTGTAGTTATTGGCGAATACCATCCGTTGGTAGTAGTTGCCGGGCCTTGTTCCGTCGAAAATGAGGAAATGATTGTTGAGACAGCGCAGCGCGTTAAGGCAGCCGGAGCCAAGTTTTTAAGGGGCGGTGCGTACAAACCTCGGACTTCGCCTTATGCATTCCAAGGGCATGGCGAGAGTGCTTTAGGATTGCTGGCAGCAGCGCGAGAAGCTAGTGGACTGGGCATCATTACAGAAGTAATGGACACCGCCGACTTAGACAAAATCGTGGAAGTTGCCGATGTCATTCAGGTAGGCGCAAGAAATATGCAAAATTTCTCCCTACTAAAGAAAGTGGGAGCGCAACCAAAACCAGTTCTTCTCAAGCGGGGAATGTCAGCAACAATTGAAGAATGGTTAATGGCTGCCGAATATATCCTAGCAGCAGGAAATCCAAACGTGATTTTGTGCGAACGGGGAATTCGCAATTTTGATCGCCAGTACACCCGCAATACCCTGGATATATCTGTAGTACCAGTACTGCGAAACTTAACTCACCTGCCGATTATGATCGATCCAAGCCACGGTACTGGTTGGGCTGCTTATGTACCTTCTATGTCTATGGCATCAATCGCTGCCGGATGTGATTCTCTAATGATTGAGGTTCACCCTAATCCCAAGAAAGCTTTATCAGACGGCCCTCAATCTCTGACACCAGAAGCATTCGATCAGTTGATGCAAGAACTAGCAGTGATTGGTAAAGCTGTTGGACGCTGGCCACAACCTGCTGTGGCATTAGCATAGAAATTATTTCTTTCCAATAACTAAAGACGTGGAGAAATTAGGGATTTCTCCGCGTCTCGTATTCTCCGCGTCCCCGCGTCAATTACCTACCGCCTTCTGCTTCTGCTACCAAAACCTGTTGTTCGGCGGCTGGAGCTACCTCCACTACCAAAACTAGGACTGCGTCTAGTGGTGTTAGTTCTACCAGAAGGTCTGAGTGTGCTACCGCCGTAGCCCGAACCAGTAGCGCGGCTATTTGTACCAGTACGTGGTGTGGTACGTACTGTTGAACCGTTAGGATATGTTCTTCTGATGTTACCTGTAGTACGGAAAGCTGTGCGATTTCTCACTGCTGCTGGCGGCTGATTGTAACGACGCTGATAACTTGTAATTGCATCGTTATAGCTTCTGCCATAGCCACCGTAACCAGTTATTACTCCCGGCTGATACACAGGCGGTACATAGTAATGAGGTCTAAACAAGGCATTACCAATAGCCTGCCCTGCCACTGCCCCAGCTAAAGAGCCAGCAAAAGGTGTCCAAAAACCATTTTCTCGACGGACTACGACAGTTTCCTGCTGTCCGGTTTGAGGATCGGTGCGAGTCTCAGTGACGTTGTGGATGTACTCAATTTTAAAATCTTCCGTTAGGTAGAGGACGGGTTGTCCATTTTCTACCTTTAAGTAAGATTTCTTACCTTCCTTAATCTCCTCATCAGTCAACCGCGCCATTTGTAAATTTTGGGTTCTAACGGTTGGAGGTGTGGCACCCAGTAAAAACAGGGTGTATTCCCCATCAGCATCGTTGTAGCTAGCTTGCTGCACTGGGTACTGTCCATCACTCAACTTAGTAACCTCAGATGTTTGACTAGCGTCTCTAGCTTGCGGCGGCGTAGTTTGGTTTGCTCCACCACCACAAGCAACCGTAGTCAAACACAAACTTAATGTTAAAAAAACTGCTGTAAATTTACGCAAAATGTTCATCAGCATTTTATTATTGTCCCATCTCCGAGCTTAACAATTTCTCCTTGCCTGTGCTAAGTACAGACGACCGTACAAATTAGAGGGGAATCAACTCTGGATAGTGTTGCAAAAGTTGATCGTTGGTGAGTTCATCACCCAACTGCGCTGGTGAGAAATGCACCTGAATAGCCCGCAGTTTATGTTTATAATGTAACCCTATTAGTGCTTTCAAGCCTTCCTTAAGCGCGGTGATATTGGCTAAGTCAGTTTCTAATTCTGGTACTTCTCCCTCAAAAGCCACCGTAATCATAACAATGACATTGCGCGTTACAGGCACCGAAAAAGACTCATCGTAATCAGAAGTAGAATGAAAATCGAGTTCGGTGCCATATCGTTGAGCAGAATCGGTAAATAATTCATTTACATAGTCTCCGGCTTCGCCTTCACTCCAAAATACATCTCCTTCATTGGCAGCAGAAAGCCAGTCTTCTTCGTACCGCATTAAAGTTTCGCATAGTTCTACTAATCCTTCTCCTAAAACTTCCATGTCACCTTCGGCATCGATCGCTTCCCGTGCAGCACGATTTAATACTCCCAAAATTGGTGCTACCTCAGTTCCACTTAAATGCAGCATGATCCGGCAAACCACATAGCGAGTCTTACCTATCATTCGATTAAAGGAATCACGCATTTTTCATCTCCTAAAATTTGTTAGTAGTTCATAGATAGTAGACAGTTGTTGGTTGTTGGTAGTGTACTACTAACCACTAACACCGTACGGGCGGTTTTTACCAGCAATCTCTCTAAATAGATGAAATATCTTCTATATAAACCTGTACGCCAAGTGCTACAGTGCGCTTAACCCACCCCTACTAACTACTGTAAGGGCAGGTTTTAACTGCAATCTCTGTAAAATAACGAAATATTTAAATAAACCCACCTCTACAAAACACTAAGCACTATCCACAAACTACTAACCACTAACTTATATAGTGGAATCCCTTAATAAAATCAATAACTAGACTTGTAGAAGGTAGGCTTTGATTAGCTATTTCTTGAGCATTTTCGTCATAAATAGAAGTATTGATATCAGAACTTTCAATAAATTTTTTACCAAAATTATGGTGGTAATGTATAATCAGGCTTTGAGCACTAGAATTAGTTAAAATTATCTGAGTTGGTGCTTGGAAAAAGTTCAGTTTAGCTGTAATTTGCCAGATATTTTTTACTTGTTTAATAGTATTAGCATTTTCCCTTGCTGTTTCAATTAATGCTATCAATTGCTGCAATTTTTGGTGATTTGCCGCAGTTGTGACAGGCATATCTTCACCAGGTATTATTGCTAAGATTTGATGAATATTGTCTTGAGTAATTTCAGCGTCTTGAAAGGGAAGAATAGCTAGATAAGCAGTGGAAAATAAATTGACATCGCTATCTACGCGGAAAGTAAAAACTGTACGGCGACGTCCAATTTCCATACTAGGGGGTTGCTGCCATTGCTGATATTGTTGAGCAATTTGGTAATAAGCACCAGCGATCGCAAAATTGGCTTCTGGATCTAAAGGTTTATCGACAATAATCCGAATGGTGGGTAAAGTTTCGTTAAAAAAGTCACGTGTTTCTTCGGCGTTGAAATTTTGGATGATAGAGCGATCGCCTCCGGGGCTAAGATCTACCCATTCACAAATCACACCTTCGGTTTTTAAACCAAACCTGGAGGTAGCATAAAGTTTGGAGCCTGTCAAAGTTGCTCCTGATAAGTCTGCACCTATCCACTCTACCTTCATTAATTTAGCCTGAGTTAAATCGGCATGAACCAAACTCGTATTTGTTAAATTGGCATTACTTAAATCTGCCCCAATTAAATTAGCACCACTTAATTTGGCTCCACTTAAATCTGCCCAGCGCAGATTGGCTCCACTTAAATCTGCCCAACGAAGATTTGTACCGCTCAAATTTGCACCAGTCAAGTCGGCATGGCTGAGATTTGCTTGTCTCATTTCAGCATCTCGGAAATTGGCACCGCTCAGTTCGGCTTTACTCAAGTCGGTGTTGCTTAAGTTGGCTCCTTCTAAATTGGCTCCTGTCAGGAAAGCATCCTTTAAATTAGCTTCGTTTAAATTAGCCTGTTTCAATACAGCGTGTCGAAGTGCAGCACCTCTGAGATCGGCTTTACTGAGGTTTGCTTGCATGAGATCGGCACGACTGAGATCAGCACGTATTAACTCAGCACGAATTAACAAGGCTGATTGGAGTTGGGCGCGACTTAGATCTGCCCGAATTAAATTGGCTACATTGAGACTGGCATGATTGAGGTTAGCTTGGGCAAGATGAGCACCACGCAGTCTTGCCACATTTAGCTGGGCATGGCTTAAATTGCAGCCACTGAGATTTGCACCACTCATATTTACGATACTAAAATTAGCATGACTAAAATTAGCCTCGCTAAGTTTTACACCTCTGAGGTTAGCTTCTGAGAGGTTGATACCACTAAAATCTCTCATTCCCGCTTCATATTTGGCCAGTAATTCCTCTACAGTCATTAGGCTACCTCACCGGATGCCGACTTGAATAATCGGTCAATAACGTCGAAATTATCTGAAAGATGCAACTTCAAAATCACAATGAAAATTGGTATTTTAGGACTCGGACTAATTGGCGGCTCTTTAGGTTTAGATTTGCGATCGCAGGGACATTATGTCTTGGGAGTCAGTCGCCGGGAATCAACCTGTACTAAAGCGATCGCTCTAGGCAGCGTAGATGAGGCATCAGTAGACACGAACCTACTAGTTACCGCAGAAGTAGTATTCATTTGTACACCCATTAGACTTATTATTCCCACAGTTGAACAGCTAATTGCTTATCTACCTTCTAATGTAATCATCACTGATGTTGGCTCAGTGAAAACACCAATAGTGCAAGCAATTTCTTCATTATGGGAAAATTTCGTCGGCGGGCATCCTATGGCAGGTACAGCCGAAAGTGGGATTGAAGCGGCACAGCGGCATTTATTTGTAGATAGACCTTATGTATTAACGCCAACAACAACAACTCCAAAAGCAGCAGTAACTGTTATAGAAGAAATTGTTCGGCAGCTGCGGGCGAGTATTTACCATTGTGCTTCAGAAGACCATGATCAAGCAGTGAGTTGGATTTCTCATTTACCTGTGATGGTGAGTGCCTCTTTAATTGCTGCTTGTATAAGTGAAACTGACTCGAAAGTTTTGCAATTAGCTCAGAAATTAGCAAGTTCCGGGTTTAGAGATACCAGTCGTGTTGGGGGTGGAAATCCGGAGTTAGGAGTGATGATGGCGCAGTATAATCGGCAGAAATTGCTGAAGTCTTTACGAGAATATCGTCACAATCTTGATGAATTAATTAGCCTGATTGAACAGGAAAATTGGAAAGTTTTGGAGGAAAAATTGCAATCAACTCAACAGGCAAGAACTGCATTTGTTGATGATTAAATTCAAGTAATGCTCTCATTATTCAGCATCTGCTGGGTTGAGAAAATGTTCAGAATGTCATCTGGTAAAGGTGCATCAAAATCAGGAGAAATTACAACCGGTAAAAAGTTAAGAGTTGGCGATCGCTTTTATTTTTCTCTGTAGCCGTGCGATCGCTTATATTTTTCTAAAGTAAAAATCGCGATCGCATTCAATCACTTTGATTTTGCCATTGTTGTGGATCGCGTTTAACGTGGAAGCACCCAATGACAGTAATGATATCTTCTTGCAAAAAGTAAAAAACTCCGTAAGGAAATCGACGAATCAAAGCTCGTCGCACCTCCTGATTTACCACAGGATACGGCAAAGGATTACGTCCCACTGAGGCTAGACAGGCATCAACAGCACGTATAAATTCATAACCTAAGCCGGGATTGCCTTCTTCGTACCACTCATAAGCTTCTTCGATATCTAACTCCGCTTCTGGGCGAATCAGTAACTTATAATTCATTTAAAAAAGCCCAGTTTTTGCTTCATTTCTTGCCAGCTTGAACCTTGATTTGGGTTTTGACGGAAGAGTTCCAAACGCCTATCTAATTCTCGTTTTTGCGTTTGACTCACTGGAATCACCTCTGGTATTGCGAGGATGCTATCCCACAAATCTTCTGCCAGTTGTATTCGCTCGGCTACAGTTAATTGAGAAATTTCAACCTTTAATAAGGGATGCATACTCATCATACTAAGGTTTCACTTGCAAATATTTTAACCCAAATAGGCTACAAGCCTAAACAAAGCTTTTACTTAGTTCCAAATAATCTATCTCCAGCATCTCCCATTCCGGGAAGAATATAGCCGTGTTCATCTAATTTTTCATCGATAGCTGCTGTGTAAATAGGCACATCTGGGTGAACCTCAGTGAAATGCTCAATGCCCTCTGGTGCAGCAAGCAAACAAACAAACTTAATGGACAAAGGATTTGTAGATTTGACCCTTTCCACCGCTGCAACAGCCGAGTTGCCGGTTGCTAACATCGGATCGACTACCAGCACATCTCGCTTTTCTATATCATGGGGAACTTTGAAATAATACTCTACAGGAATCAAAGTTTTGGGATCGCGATATAAGCCAATATGTCCTACCCGTGCTGATGGCATCAACTCCAGCATTCCATCCAAAATTCCCTGCCCTGCTCTTTGAATGGAAACTATGACTAATTTTTTTTCTGGGGCAAGGATAGGAGCATTCATCGAGGCTAGTGGTGTTTGAATTTTTTCATGTTTTAGCGATAAATCTCGCGTTACCTCATACCCTAGCAACATACCAATTTCTTTCAAGAGAACACGAAATTTCACCGTGCTAGTTTCGGCTTTACGCATCAGCGTCAGTTTGTGCTGAATTAATGGATGCTCAATGAGTATTACTTGATTTCCCATGTTTTGTTATTAGTCATTAGTCATTGATTATTAGTCAACAAGTAACAAAGGATAAAGAACAAATGACTAACCTAGAATACTGTGCCATCACTTTCTATTTGTATGGGGGGAATACCACTTGTTCGGAGTTGAGCAGCTATTTTTCGCCCTGCCGTCCAAGTTCCGCCTTGTAGAATTTTCACGAGCGGTAATTCTTCGGCACTCATGCCCAATTTTTCTCGCACTGTGGTAGCGATGTAATCTAAGAGAATCACAGTCAAGGCACGCCACTCAACGATTATTTCCGATGTCACTGAATGAGACTGGGAAAAAATATTGGGATTTTTGACGTTGATTAGTCCCAAGTCAAGGCATAATCCGCCGTTACGGTATTCTGGTAATCCTGTTAAGGCATCTAAGCCTGTAATTTCTACACCTAGTTCCTGTAGTGGTTCTAACAGAGAGTAGGTCAGCCACTGAGATAACTTGTGAAATGGCACCAAGCTATCATTGCTAACTGCTGGATGATACCAGACATCTCCCAAGTTTACTCCAGCAACTTCTATCCGTCCTGGCCAAATATCACTGAGTCCCTCCAAAACGACATTTAACACAGTTTGGGCTGCTAGTTGGTTGTTTTTCACTTGTGCTAAAAGGAAATTTACCAAATTCCCCAAACGGGGGTTTTGTTCCCCAAACATTTGAGGTGAAGCAAGTATAACTTGACCTAATTTTTGTAACAAGTTTAACCGCCCAGCCATTCCCACCAAGGGATTTTCTAAATTTGCCTGAAAACCATCTGCCAATTCTTGTTCAGTTAATGCTTCCAATCGTTGGGCATCTACTTGCAGGGGCTGATGCCGATCGCTCGAAAAAGTGCCTTGACAAAACATCTGGAAACTAGCTACTGCCAAGCCTTCGGAACGTTTAAAAACGAGTTTCGTATCCTGTTCGTAATATTGCCAGTGCTCGCCAGCCCCGGCATCTAATAAAACACTAATTATTGCCAAATCAAACTTGGCAGTAGCTTTTTGGGTTGGTGTTAGTTCCGCTAACTTCTCATCCAACTGAGCTAAACGCGGTATACCCCCAGCCTCAAAATGTCGCCAACGACTGTGAAACGGGATGTGTAGATCTGGGTATTGTTCGTGCATTACCTCAATTACATAGTCTGCTACCCGTTCCAACTGTGACAGATTGCAATTAAAATGAGGCGATCGCCTAGCCTCTGCCATCTCAAACAATTCTTGGCAACGTTCCCGAATTGCAGAAGGCGATCGCAAATAAGCTATAACCTCCCCTTCTTCCCTTAGTGCTTGTGGGGCGGGCATCTTGCCCGACATCTCCTTTGCGGTTCCCATTTCCATTCTTATTTATCCTTAGAGAAGAACTAACTACCGTACGGGCGGGTTCTAACAACAATCTCTCTAGGATGACGAAATATCTAAAATAAACCCGCCCCTACTAAATGACAAATGACAATTGACTAATCTGTTAAACCCCGCCCTTTCACACTTCCTAAACCATCAGAATCTAACACCTCTCCTGTAGTGTAATAACCAGCTGCCTTTTTGGCTTCAATTTCTACTCGTGCATCTTGGGGTATTAAATCCTCTGGAATTGGTATGCGCTCGACAATCTTAATTCCCGCTTCCGTAATTGCGTTGTACTTCATGTTACTCATTGATACCATCCGATCAATGCGAGTAATACCTAACCAATGCAAGACATCCGGCATCAGTTCTTGGAAGCGCATATCTTGTATGCCCGCTACACATTCTGTACGTTCAAAGTAGGCATCAGCGCGATCGCCTCCTTCTTGCCGCTTGCGAGCATTGTAAACTAAGAATTTTGTCACTTCTCCGAGAGCGCGCCCTTCCTTGCGGCAGTAAATAATTACACCAGCACCGCCTTCCTGGGCTGTTTGCACGCAAACTTCGATACCATGCACCAGATAGGGACGACAGGTACAAATATCCGAGCCAAACACATCCGAACCGTTACACTCATCGTGTACCCGTACAGCTAGGGGTTTATTGGGGTCATTAATTGCGGCGATATCACCCAACATATACACTGTCACGCCTCCAATTGGTGGTAAAAACACCTCTAAATCAGAGCGCGTTACAAGCTCTGGGAACATTCCTCCAGTTTGTTCAAATAGAGCGCGGCGTAAGTCCCCTTCTGTAATTTGGAAGCGTTTGGCAATTCCCGGTAAATACCAAACTGGTTCAATAGCGGCTTTGGTAACTACCAAATCGCCACCAGATTTCATAATTTTGCCATCTATTGTTAAACGTCCCTTTGCCACCGCTTCTTGCAGTTCGGGCATATTAATGTGAGCTTTAGTAATGGCAATGGTGGGGCGAATATCATATTCCTGTTCATAATAGGATGTAAACACCTCGCCGACAATCGCTCCAAAGGGATCGAGGGAGACAATCTTGTCAGGATCAAACCAACTTGAATGCGGGCCAATATGCTCCACTGGTGAGGTATTGGTGAGATCCGCCCTGTGATCAGACTGTAGTACACCCCTGGCTACAGCTAAGGCACGGTAAACTGCATAACTACCAGAATGGGTGCCAATCACATTACGATGTGCTTGCTTTGTCAACGTGGCGATGACGGGGCCTCTTTCCATTGGATCCCTTGCCCCCCATTTGATAGGTATTGGTTTGGGGCCAACTCGGCTGGGATGGGAAGTGAGAACAATATGCCTGGAAACGCTGTTTTGCTTTGGCATAGTCACCTGTTTGTTTCGGGATATTCTTATTAGTCAACAGTTAACACTGAATCGTCAATAGTCAACGCAACACAGAGTAGTCAATGGTCAAGAGTCAAAAAACTTTAAACTATGGACTATAGGCTTGTGACTTTAAAGATTGAGTCACCCATAAATCGTATTCCAGGCTACAACAATTAACATATTTTTTGCTTACCTTGCAATTTAAACCGAATTTTAAAAGCTCAGTTAAGAAGTAAATTTTGAGAACATTTTGTGAGAATCTAAAGATACTATCACTAACCTCAAATTCATGGATTCTTTATTTGTCAGTTCTTTACTTGAAGCATTGAAAAATCCCGACGAAACAGTACGCGATCAAGCAACAAAAAAACTTTGGCGTCTGTGGTACCAACAAAAGGGAATATATGGCTTGGAGATGATTGAACGTAGCCAAAAGTTAATGGATTCAGGGCATACAGACGAAGCAGAAGCGTTGCTAACCCAACTAACCCACGAGCAACGAGACTTTGCTGAAGCCTGGAATCGACGTGCTTACCTTTACTATAGCATCGGTAAATATGAAAAATCTTTAGCAGATTGTCTGGTAACAATTCAGATCAATCCATTCCATTTTGGCGCACTTCATGGCTTAGGCTTGTGTTATGCTGCACTCGGAGAATATTCTAAAGCGGTTGGAGCTTTTCGTCGTGCCTTGGCAATTCAACCATACTCCTTGGTCAACCAAAAACTAATTCTCGAATGTCTGCTCCGATTGAGTTAAAATACAAAATAATTTCAAGACAATGTTTTGTATGAATTGTAAGTGAAGACTGTGAAATATTCATAGTCTCAATCGAAGCAAATTTATTCAGCATAATTTTACTTGTTATTGGCACTAGTTATGATTACCGCTTGTGTTAATAACAAGCAAACTTATTTTGGGCAAAACCAAGATGATAAACTAGACAAAATTACCTTTAGTACAAACTGAGTAGCACAAGCAGAACACGGGAACAGACAAAGTTTGCTAATCAATCTTTTCTGACGAAATGTTCTTTGAATATTTCATTGTTTCAACATACTTAATTCCCCAACTTTCAAGAGACAGTAAAGTTGGCTCTAGCTGTTTACCTAAGTCTGTCAGTGAATATTCAACTTTTGGTGGTATTTCTGGATAAATTTTTCGACTAATCACTCCATCATCTTCTAATTCTCTCAACTGCCTCGTCAAAATCCGCTGCGACAATTCAGGAAACGTGCGTTTAAGTTCATTAAATCGCTTCGGTTCATTAAGCAAATGATAAAGAATCACACCTTTCCATTTATCTGCAATTACATCTAAAGCAGCTTCTATGTAACAACCTTGTGCTCCATCATAAGATGCGTGTCTCATTACAGGCTCCTCCCTAGATTGGTGGCTGGTAACACACCTGTTACTGACGCACAGAAAAATCCGTTCTTACGTAATCTTAAGCAATTTTGCATAATCAAGTTGCACCTTACATAATGGACGAACAGATGAAGATTTTTCTAACAGGAGCATCCGGTTATATTGGTGGATCAATTGCTACAGCATTAGTGGCTACCGGACATACAGTATTGGGTTTGTGTAGATCGACAGAAAAGGCTGAGTTACTCAAACTAAAGGGAATTGAGCCTGTGATTGGGACTTTGAGCGATGAACAGGTACTCTTTCAAACAGCTCAATCGGCAGATGCTATTATTAATGCCGCAGATGCAGACGATCCCTTTGCTGTGGAGGTGCTACTCCGAGCGCTTGAAGGTTCAGATAAAAAACTGATTCACACAAGTGGATCGAGTGTTGTTGGAGATCGCGCTGCAGGTGAATATAGTTCCCTTATTTTTCATGAAGATATTCCACGTCCGATTCGCTTTGAAAAAATTGGGCGAGTGGCGATCGATACTCATGTGATTGAGGGAGTTATCCAAGGAGTACATTCTGTGGTTATGTGTCCCTGCTTAATTTATGGTAAGGGAAGGGGGTTGCATACCGAAAGCATTCAAATTCCTTGGATGATCGAAGTTGCCAAGAAATATCAGGCAGCTAGATATATTGGTAAAGGAGAAAATATTTGGTCAACTGTCCATATTGACGATCTTGTCAGCGCCTACTTGCTTGCACTTGAGAAAGCGCCAGCCGGATCGTTTTTTTTCTTGGAAAACGGCGAAGCTAGCTTCAAAGACATTGCTGAAGCAATCCATCGTAAACTTGGCTTTGAGGGTACTGCACAAACCTGGACAATTGAACAAGCGCTTCAAGAATGGGGGCAAGAGGCGGCTCACTTTGCTTTTGGTTCCAATAGCCGTATCCGTTCAGAAAAAGCCAGAAAACTTCTGGGATGGGCACCTAAACATTCATCAGTGCTTGATTGGTTAGAAAAGATATCAAATTCATAGATATGGAAGGAGTTACCAAATCCGCATTTATACCCCCTCTTACCCCACAGGCTAGAAGCCTGGGGCTATACAAACTAAGCCCGTCTGCACGGGCTACACAAAAAGGGGATTTATACACCGGATTTTGTATCACACAATGTTTTGCCTATAGGGCAATTAAATAAAAATAATCTTGCCCATAAGGCAATAAATCGATATATACTGATTGCATGGTTAACAATAATAAAACTCTCCTGCAATCTGACTTGGTTAGGCTAGGAAGCCGATTGCGTTTCCTGAGAACTCAAAGAGGATGGACTCTTGGAGAACTAGCTAGACGGACAAATTTGTCAGAAGCCTATCTATCACGGATCGAAAGTGGCGATCGCCAACCCTCCCTTGCTGTGTTGTTTGAGCTTGCCCGCACGTATCACACTTCAATGGCTGCTTTGTTTGAAGTTGAACCTCCAAGCAGTGCGGTTGTAGTGCGTTCAGTTGATGCGAATGTCTATGAGGGAAATGGGTTGCTGTACCGTTTGCTTTCAAATAAGGGGAGTTTGGCTAATCTGCATCCAATTCATGTTACGATTCCCGCTCAAAGGCAGAACGAATGCCTCTACCAGCATGGAGGTGAAGAGTGGCTCTACGTTCTCTCTGGTGAGTTGCGCCTAACTCTGGGAGAGGAAGAACATATTCTTCAACCTTTTGATGCCGCGCATTTCGATGCTGGAATTTCTCATCGTTTGGATGCTTTGGGCGATCGGGATACAGAAATTCTATTGGTTTCTTGTGAAGCCTCTCACGCTTTACTTAGGAGCTATCTATGACAGACGTAATTCCTTATGTTTCCAGATTGTTCATCTATCCCATCAAATCTCTGGATAGAGTTAGCGTTGAGCGTGTGACTGTTCTCAAAACTGGTGCGCTCAAGGGCGATCGCGAGTTCGCTATCTTCGATGAATCAGGGCATTTCGTCAATGGCAAACGCAATCAGCGCGTTCATGCTTTGCGCTCTCAGTTCAATCTCGAAACCAACATCATCTCTTTGTTTGTGCAAAGAACAAAGGATATAGCCACATTTCACATCGAAAAAGAACGCAAAGCACTGGAAAATTGGTTAGGTGAGTATTTTGGTTTTCCGGTGCAGATTAGGCAAAATCTCGACATGGGATTTCCAGATGATACTGTTGCATCAGGCCCCACCATAATTAGTACAGCGACACTAGAAACCATCGCTTCATGGTATCCCGGCATTGATGTGGAAGAGGTGCGTTTACGTTTCCGCGCTAATATTGAAATTTCTGGTGTGCCTGCTTTTTGGGAAGATCATCTGTTTGCAAAAGCAGAGCAGACTGTTGACTTCCAAATCGGAAACGTAAAATTCATGGGTGTAAATCCCTGTCAACGCTGCGTTGTCGTCACCCGCGACTCCCAAACAGGAGAAGCTTACCCAAATTTTCAAAAAACCTTTGTCGTGAAACGGCAACAGACTTTACCTGAATGGGCAGAGCGATCGCGCTTCAATCACTTTTATCGCCTCGCAATCAACACACGCGTACCTGCTTCAGAGGAGGGGAAAGCGATCGCTATTGGTGATCAAGTCAAAATCCTGTAGCTACCATTGACATCTCCTCCTGTTGGAAACAAGGTAGGGGTTCTCACCCTCCTATACTATTTTTGACTTAACTAAGTACAGCTTTGCATTAATTCGTAGCTTTTTTAAACGCAGAGGTACGCAGAGTTAGCGCGGAGGGGCGCAGAGCCTTTATGAATTTAAATAGACTTGAGTTTGGTTGTGCAAGAGTCGGAATTTGTCAGTATAGTTAGTGCTTCTGGGTGCGGCAGAAGTACGGTGCTGCGTATCATTCTGGGCTTGGGAGTATGAGTTCTGGTAGGATTGACTGGAGTTTAGCTCCGCAAGATCGAAAACTGGCTTTTGTCTTTCAAGATGCTACACTTATGCCTTGGGCAAATGTTAGGGAAAATGTCCGCTTACCCTTGAGTGAGTGGGAATGCCCAAGAAAGATTCTCTGATGTTGGTGAAGCAGGCGATCGCACAAGTAGGATTGCAGGATTTTGAGCAAAGCTATTCCCGCGAGTTATCAGGCGGGATGAAAATGCGAGTATCAATCTGATTTAGGAATTGGAAAAATGACAATCACCGATCCACAAGTAGAAATTGCCAAACCAAATGTTGCTATTATTCTCTTAGCAGCAGGGGCGTCAACTCGGATGGGTGTACCTAAACAACTCCTAACTTACCAAGGACGTAGCTTACTTAACCGCGCTACTGAGAGTGCGATCGCCTCAGTTTGCAAGCCTGTAATAGTAGTTTTGGGAGCAAATTTCCAACAGATACGCGCTCAAGTCAACCAAACTAGTATTGAGGTGATTGAAAACGCGGAATGGGAATTGGGAATGAGTAGTTCCATCAAGAGCGGAATTGTATCGCTTTCCAAGTATTCTAACAGTATAGATGCAGCAATTATTGCTGTTTGCGATCAACCATTTCTTTCTCCTGAAATTATTAATAACTTAGTTACAACATATTCTTCCACAGGAAAATCCATCATCGCTTCTCATTATGCTGAGACATTCGGTGTACCTGCTTTATTTAGCCACAAATTTTTTTCAGAACTAGCAGCCTTGAGAGAAACAGTTGGTGCCAAATATTTGATTGAGAAACACTTGAGCGAAGTGTTCTGTATTCCCTTTCCTTTAGGCGCAATTGATATTGATACACCACAAGACTACGAGCAATTGCAGGAGCAGCATTGTACGGATCTGTTAGAAAAGTAAATAATATTTTTGGCCATAAGAATCTACTATAAGGTTACTATAAGGTTTTATGATTAAGGAATTGTTTCTCAATTAACGTCTACTATATAAAAGCATAGAAGATAAATCCTCTGTACTGCTTAAATCTGCTTGCTCAGATTATACAAATTAAACCCACGACTATTTGTGGAAGTTGGTGATGAAGAAATTAATTAAAGGTCTGCGTGAATTCAAAGCTAGCTACTTTTCAACGCATCAAGAACTGTTTGAGCAACTTTCTCACGGTCAAAAACCAAGGGTATTGTTTATTACCTGTTCTGATTCGCGTGTCGATCCAAATCTGATTACACAAGCCCAGATAGGTGAATTATTTGTCATCCGCAATGCTGGTAACATTATTCCGCCATTTGGAGCAACTAATGGTGGTGAGGGTGCCACAATTGAATATGCTGTTCAAGCTTTAGATATTCAGCAAATTATTATCTGCGGACACTCTCATTGTGGTGCAATGAAAGGGCTAATGAAGTTAAACCGTTTGCGAGAGGAAATGCCGCTCGTGCATGATTGGCTCAAATATGCAGAAGCAACCCGAAGACTGGTTCTAGATCACTACGGCCATTATCAAGGAGAAGAACTGCTAGAAATTATGATCGCCGAAAATGTACTGACGCAAATTGAAAATTTACGAACCTATCCAGTCATTCATTCTAAGCTGTATCAGGGACAACTTAGCATTTATGCTTGGATTTATCACATTGAGACAGGAGAAGTTTTAGCATACGATCCGCATCGGCACGCCTACGTCTTACCCCAAAGCCAGCTTTCAGAATTAGAAACAGATGAGAAACTGCTCAACCAGTTTCCAACTTGTGATGTAGCGATTCGTTCTGAGCAAACTCAGCAAAGCGAAATTGAACCTCCTCAGGAACTAACCATTTCTGCACATGAGCGATTTCCAATGACACGGCTTTCTCCAGAGCAGATAGAGCGAATTTATCGAGGATCTAATCAGGCAAATTGAGAGCTTAAATAGGGGATGTAAGTAAGACGTTTGAATCGCCTCTACTAAATTGGCGATCGCATCATTTGCCAATGTGTTACGCGTTGATTTCTCGTTCCATATTTTTCCTTTAGGAACGAGGAGAAATGCAATTTCCTGTAATATCAGCTTAAGATACCAAAGCAACTCCTCCATCAAATTCAAGCGGCGATACAAAATGCACTTTATCTAGTTAATTCATCTAACTAGATGACTTTTAGACAACTTGTGGACAAACTTGATTATGAGGCGTCTTGTACTCGCTCCCAGGTGGTTGCAGATTTTAGTGATTGTGGTGTTGGTGGTTGGTATATTTTTTCGCTTTGTAAATTTGAATGGCAAAGTTTACTCCCATAACGAAATTTATACTTCATTACGAATTGCTGGTTACACAGATGCACAAGTAAAACAGCAACTTTTTAATGGGCGGGTAATTTCTAAAGAAACTTTTGCTAAATTCCTGTATCTTAATCCTCAAAAAGGCTTCAACGACACGATTAAGACATTGGTTGAAGATGCTCCTCAGTATCCGCCAATGTATTACTTAATCGCTCGTTTTTGGGTGCAAATTTTTGGTAATTCAGTAACGGCAGTCAGAAGTTTATCTGCCATTATTAGCTTATTCGTCTTCCCTGGCATTTATTGGCTATGCCGAGAATTATTTAAAGTACCTTTGTCGCTACCTGGTATAGCGATCGCACTCATCGCTATCTCTCCTATTCACCTCATCTATGCCCAGGAAGGACAAGCATACATTCTTTGGATTGTCAGTATTTTATTGTCCAGTGCTGCCCTACTGCGAGCTTTACGATTAGAATCACCACGACAAATAGAAGAATCTCGCGTCTATAATTGGGGAATTTATACAGTTACTTTGGCTTTCAGTCTTTATACTTTTTTATTAAGTGGATTTGTAGCAGTCGCTCATGGTACTTATGTGATTGCAACTACAAAATTTTTTCGGAATCAGACAGCCAGAGCCTATCTACTATCTTCGGGTATCGCATTTTTACTATTTACGCCTTGGTTTATAGTTGTCCTTGCTAATTTATTCCGATTCCAATCTTCCTCACAGCTAAGTAATTCTCTATCACCTATAACTTTAATTTTATCTTGGCTCATTCAAGTAAATCGTATTTTCTTTGATTTAAATTTTAATTTGAATAATCCATTTACCTATTTATTTACATTAATATTTTTAGCTATAACTGGATATGCCATTTATTTTATTTGGCGTACAACGCACGAGAAAACATCATTATTTATTATTAGCTTAATAGCTGTCCCAGTATTGCCTTTACTACTTCCAGCTTTCATCTTTGGAGGAATAAGTTCAATAGAACAAGCGTATTTAATACCTTCTTGTTTAGGAATTCAAATCAGCACTGCTTACCTGTTTTCTGTACAACTATATAATGGTCATTTATTACGAAGACAAATCTGGCAAATTATTTTGGTACTATTGATTAGTATGGGAGTAATATCTTTTACTGTTAGTTCTCAAACAGAGACTTGGTGGAGTAAATTTGTGAGCTATGGCAATCCACAAGTTGCCAAAATTATCAATCAATCTTCTCGCTCACTTTTGATTAGTGATGATTTTGAAAATAATTATGGAAATTTATTTTCTCTTAGCTATCTTGTTGAACCACAAGTTCGCTTTCAGTTAGTGAAAGATAAAAATATCCCCAAAATTCCTCAAAGTGTCAGCAATGTATTTTTATTTAACCCTTCACCAAGTTTAAGAAAGAGAATAGAAAATAAATATAAGTTAAAGACTCAAATTGTTTACAAAGACAAGTATTCTTCACTTTGGAAATTAATAAGAGTGAGAAGATAAAAAATACAAAGCAATTCCTTCACAAATACGTTAAGAGACATAATTAAAACAATTTAGAAAAAATTGCAGAAACTTTCATCTAATTCTCAGCTTAAATTAATTTTGAGAATACCTGCAAGATTTAAATTGGAATTATAGTTTAATACTGTTCAGTTAACGGTAGCTTTTATCCTAAAGAATGCTACTATACATAAACCCCCTGTAGGCGGCTATTTGCAGTGTACTAAGCCTACTTTTGATAGGTTTTAACCTGTGGACTTATCACCAAGCGTATTAAATAGCTTTCTTTTATTACTTAAAAATTATGCAACTCAAACATTTTATAATTCTTGGCATCGCTACTCTTTTAGTAGTAGGCTGTACAAAACAGGTAAGCTCTAATCAGACAAATCCTGAAACTACACCAGCAGTTGATGTAACTGCACAAAACACAACATCTGCTGCCAAATCTGGTGTGTTTAAATCCGCGGAAACACTAACTCAGGGGATGATTAAATTTGTAACAGAAAAAGGACAGCGTTATCTAGAATTTGATCAGAATTTTAATACTAACCGAGGCCCTGACTTATTTGTTATTCTTTATCGAAATAGTACAGTGCCAGTATCTGGTATCAAAGAAAAAGATTACCTCAGAATTGCTCGTTTGCAAAAAACGAGTGCTACTCAGCGCTATGCTATTCCTAGTAATGTGAAACTGGAGGACTTTAAATCGGTGGCAGTTTGGTGTCGTGCATTCAATGCTACTTTTGGATATGCACCTTATACCTTATAATTAGCTGGAATTTTTTCCTGTGCATCGGCATTGAGACAATTTACTTGTGCCGATCACATTACTCACTCTACCAAAGCTCATAGTGAATGAGATTACCAAAATTTGGAGGAAAATTGATGCCTGTTCGTTAAGATTACGCTTAACAGTTGGGATTGCTGTAGTTTCAGCTTTAGGTATTGGTAGCATTGCTATCTGGGCTAGCTGGGAAATGCAGAAAATCTTAATTAACAGTCACAAGCAAAATATAGAACATCTTGCCACAAGATTTCCGCGTGATGTGGAACTATATAGTGAAATGATGCCGCCAGAAACTGGTGTGCAAAAAGCAATTAATAATTTAACTTCTACAAATATTTTTTTGTGGGTAAAAAGTCCTGATCGCACAATTTTGGCGACATCAACAACTGCCGATAATTTATCTGACGCTAGACTAACTCAGTTAATGTCTTTAGCCGAGATGCCGCTTAATCCACAAATTCATCAAATTAACCAGCGCTACTTTATTTTGTGTGGCAACTCTTTACAAGTGCAAGGTAAGGATCTGGGGAATTTGTTTGTAGTTCAAGATATTACCCGCGAACAGGTAATGTTTTTGGCGATCACACGGAGTATGGGGATTGCCAGTTTGTTGATCATTGTAGTGATTTCGGGAGTGATCGCATTTTATGTTCAGCGTTCTTTACAGCCTCTACGCCAACTTAATCAGATGACAGCTGTGATTTCTGCCCAAGATTTACCACAAACACAACTGCATCTAGATAATGCGCCTAAGGAGGTTAAAGAATTAGCTCAAACTTTCAACATGATGCTATCTCGTCTTTCCCAATCTTGGGAGCAAGAGCGACAATTTGTGAGTAATGTTTCCCATGAGTTACGCACGCCGTTGACGATAGTACATGGCTACTTGCAAAGTGT
Source organism: Chlorogloeopsis sp. ULAP02 (assembly GCF_038404745.2). NCBI lineage: Bacteria > Bacillati > Cyanobacteriota > Cyanophyceae > Nostocales > Chlorogloeopsidaceae > Chlorogloeopsis > Chlorogloeopsis sp. ULAP02. The sequence goes on from NZ_JAYKTT020000007.1 coordinate 21,710, forward strand.
TTTACGACGGCAGCATAACTTAACAGAAATGCAAAAAGAAGCCTTGGCAACTGCGGCATCGGAAACAGAACATACTATTCGCCTGCTACAAGATTTGCTGGATTTGGCACGAGCAGATAGCGGTTATTTACATTTTCACATTCAGCCGTGTATGCTGAATGACTTGGTAACCGAATTAGTGGGGATGGCAGAACAGTATAGTGAAAGAGTTATCAATATCGAAGCAAGCAATCTCATTCAAGTGAAAGCAGATCGCAACCGTCTCAAACAAGTACTATTAAATTTAATTGATAACGCTGTTAAATATTCTGCACCTGATACACCAATTCTCATCAAGTTAAGCCAGCAGGGGCAAGAAGCAATAATTCAAGTCTGCGATCAAGGTGACGGCATTCCTTTACAATACCAATCAAGGATTTTTGAGAGATTCTATCGCGTAGATGAATCTCGCAATCATGCTACTGGTGGCACTGGTTTGGGCTTGTCAATTGTCAAAACATTGGTAGAAGGAATGGGTGGGAGTGTATTAGTGCGATCGCGCTTGGGTGAAGGCAGCGTGTTTACAGTGACTTTACAGCTTCACTACTGAGAATAGGCCACATTCATACAGGTAATTTTCTCTTTTTTTTACCTCTGTTTTCCCTGTGCCTCTGTGGTTAATTATTTTATCTTTGAGATTTTAAAGATAAAATGCTAATTCCTGGATGGCTGGCAAAAAGAAACAGTCTTTTACCTTCTGCCATCTGTCCTCTGACTTCTACTCTTGCCTTATACTAAATCTTATGACTCTAATTCTCACTAATGATGATGGTATCGACGCCCCAGGTATCAGGGCGCTAATGAAAGCTATTAATAATCTCAGCACTAGCAACCAGGAATTGGTACATGAGGGCTACCCAGTAATTATTGCTGCTCCCAAAGATCATTTATCAGGCTGTGCTCATCAAGTCACCACAACTAGCCCTATTTACGTTCACCGTCGCTCAGATTCGGAATATGCAATTGCAGGCACTCCCGCCGATTGTGTCAGAATCGCACTCACACATATTTGCGAGAATATTCAATTTGTAGTTTCAGGTATCAATGCGGGTGGCAACTTGGGAGTAGATGCTTACATCTCAGGTACTGTCGCTGCCGTGCGAGAAGCAGCCATGCATGGTATTCCAGGAATTGCAGTTTCTCACTATCGTAAAGGTAAGCTGAATGTTGATTGGGATGTGGCTGCACGCTGGACTAAAAATATTTTAGCTGACTTACTTAACCGTCCTTTAGAACCAGGAACTTTCTGGAATGTGAATTTACCCCATCTACTACCAGGAGAACCCGATCCAGAAGTTGTGTTTTGCCAGCCTTGTACCAAACCATTACCCGTTAACTATCGGATTGAGGGTGATGAATTTTATTACGTTGGCGTTTATCAAGAGCGCGATCGCACTCCTGGCAGCGATGTTGATGTCTGTTTTGCAGGTAAAATTGCAGTCACTCAGTTAAGGGTTTAAATTAAGTAGCCTAGTTAGGCAATAGACTTCACGTGATCGCAAATGTGGACTGGGTTTAACCATACCAATATAAAATAGTCTTTGCCTTTTCATAAAAAACTGCTGTAGTCAAATAATATGGAGTTAATAGAAACATTTACTACTCCTCGGCTGACGGCTGAACGTCTGCAATTGCAACATTTAAATGAACTTCATCGTATGCACCGGGATAAACAAGTTATGGCAACTTTAGGTGGTGTTCGCTCTGATGAAGAAACACGACTTTTTATTTTAAATAACTTGTATCATTGGCAGCTTTATGGATTCGGATTATGGGTGTTTCGGAATAAAGTTAATAATCAGTTTGTTGGCCGTGCCGGACTTCGTAATATCGACATAGAAGGTAAGAAAGAAGTAGAATTGGCTTATGCTTTAATGACTAAATTTTGGGGAAAAGGATTAGCTACCGAAATGGGCGAAAAAATCTTAAAAATTTGTTTTGAAGTGCTAAATTTACAGGAAGTTATTTGCTTTACTCTCACAACTAATCTAGCCTCCCAAAGAGTTATGGAAAAGTTAGGATTTCAATATAATTCTGAGATTATCCGCGCAGATTTACCGCATTTATTGTATCGTTTAACAGTTTAATTTATTTCCTCTTATACTTCTAACTAAAATTTCTGCGGAAACTCAGCTGCTTTAAATTTGATGTTTAATGAGCAGTTGCTTTCAATATTAATAATTGCATACCTTTGTTTGGCGAAAAATCTGATATTAATTGCTAGATTTGAAACTGATAGACATCTAGTTTTTATTCTAAAAAAGTATATTCTTATGACTGAATCAGTGTTTTGACATTGCAATTCAGAATTTTCTCAACTCCGTACTGTGCCTTCACAAGTTTCTCAAATTGTTTTCTTATAAATATAAGTGAAAGCTATTAGCATTCGGTAAAATAGCTTGGAGGCAAACTAATATGTTTCACAAAATACTAGTTGCATTAGATACATCTATTATCGGTAGGAGTGTTTTTGAGGAAGCATTAGCCTTAGCGAAGGCTGTACAAGCTAACCTAACATTATTACACGTACTATCGTCAGAAGAAGAGGGAAGCCCAGATATTTCTTTACTATCTAGCCCTGAATACTACTTGGGGTTAGGAATGAGTATCAAAATTTTAGAAATGCAGCAAAAGCAGTGGGAAAAGTTCGCTAATCAAGGACTAGAGATGTTGCGATCGCTTGCAGAAGAAGCAACGAATAGTGATGTCAGTACTGAATTTACTCAACAACTAGGTAACCCTGGGCGCACCATCTGTGAATTTGCCCGTAATGGCAAATATGACTTAATTGTAATAGGGCATAGAGGTCGCTCTGGTCTTTTCGAGTTATTTTTAGGTAGTGTCAGTAATTACGTTCTGCACCATGCCTCTTGTTCAGTCTTGACTGTACAGCGTCCTGTTAATGCAAGTAAAACCGAAGCTGCACAGTTAGGCGAAGTAGCTCCATCCATCTAATATTACTAATTGTCTAGATTATTACAGACATGGTAATGGCTAATTAATCAAAAATTAAGTTGGTTTTTATTGAACAACATAAACACCTTATCATCAAGAATTATACCACTCAATTCTTGTTAAAATAGAATTAAGGGTAAGCTTGTTCATAACTATTATAAACAAGCTTAGGTGGACGCTACAAACATAGTTTTAGAGGCAAAAGTTATGTTAAAGAATATATCTAGAAATCCACCTCAAAAATCTAGCTTACCTGTAGAACAAGTCATTCCCGATCCCTGGGAAACTCCTAGTCTGAGAGTTGAGACTAAACTTATTCCTGATTCTTGGCAAATACCAACACAAACCCATCCCTTGATTCCTCCTTTAGGAATTCCAGAAGCCAGAAGATTACCTCCAGCATTCAACACTATCAAAGTTTTGTTACAAGATGAACTAAAACTAAAAGTTACTAGCAGCAAACTTAAAACCCAAATCGAGCAAGCTCTAGGATTGTTGTGCTGGATAGAACATTAAGAAAAACAAGTATCTAACTTAAACAAATGGTGTCAAATGCAAGTGTAAGATGCAGGTGAAAACCGAACTTTGATTGGGCAACCTAACTAAATCAAAGATGTTGTCTTGGATATTCAATGGGTTTGCCCAAATATGTTCCTAGCTTGTAAATTTGGGTTAAAACACTTGTCAGATTACTTGTGATCCGAAGTTTGAAATAGTTGAACAAGCATTTACCATTCGCTTTACAAACAGACGAAATTTCTTCCTTGCGCCCTCTAACTTAAAATTCACCTCACCTCGTCCTATCGGATATCTCTGTTTGCGGATTCAAAGAAGGGTAAGGGGGTGAGGTTTTCATATCTGGCAAAACTTGGTTCATGGAGACTGCCTTCTGCTACAGCGGTTGCTACAACGCGGGCAACCCGTGCAAAGCAATGCCTGCTGCTTTCTTTCCAAATGAGATTTATCAAAGCTGAACCAGTTTTTGTAACACCACCCTTAATATTTTAAGAAATATAACAAAAAATCTAACTTTGAAGAAAATAGGCAAGTTGCGAGTGATTAATCAATTAGCCAAATAACATCAGACTCCAATGTCGGAATTTCCATGAGCAAGGCTTTTTCCCGCCAGCCCAGCAAAAAATATGTATTGAAATATTTACTTGGAAAAACCAACAAAGTAATCAAATGGGAGCCATTGGAATTTGTCCTCCCCACCTGTATCTGAAAAGCGCATAAATTGAATTGAACTATCGTTAATTTAAATGTATCGGCAAAGTTAATAAATAATGTGCAAACGCTCACCAGCTTTTGGACAGGCTTGGTTTTTAGAATTTGGGCAAATAATTTGGTTAAAAGCAAGCATTTATCAACTTTGAATGTCTCAGAGTGACTGTTTCACTAGACACAAGTAAGATGACTAACTCCTTACATAATCTGAAAGTTTCTACTTTTGTAGACCTGCTACGCTACAGAACATTACACCAGCCAGATCAACTGGCTTTTACCTTTCTAGTGAATGGAGAAACAGAAGTAAGTAGCTTTACTTATCAAGAATTGGATCGAAAGGCAAGGCTAATCGCTGCTTACCTACAATCAATAGATGCCACTGGTGGCAGAGCGTTGTTACTGTACTCTCCTGGTTTGGAGTTTGTCACAGCGTTTTTCGGTTGTTTGTATGCGGGAGTTGTTGCTGTTCCAGCTTATCCACCCCGCGCTAACCAATCTCTGTCACGACTGCAAGCAATAGTGACAGACGCCCAAGCAGCGATCGCACTCACTAATACCGACGTTTTATCAAATATCGAACGTAAAAGTATTGATTTTCCGGCTCTTAAGACTCTGTGCTGGATAGCAACTAACAACCTCGAAATTAGCTGGGAACAAGAATGGCAACAACCAGTAATTACTAGTGACACACTGGCATTTCTTCAGTACACCTCTGGTTCTACAGGAATTCCCAAAGGGGTGATGCTTAGTCACACTCACTTGCTACATAACTCGGCTCAAATTCAGCAGTGTTTCGAGCATACACCCAACAGTCACGGTGTAATCTGGTTGCCACCCTACCACGACATGGGTTTGATTGGTGGAATTCTTCAGCCAGTTTACAGCGGTTTTCCAACCACACTAATGTCGCCAGTAGACTTTTTACAACGACCTGTACGTTGGTTGCAAGCAATCACTCGCTACAAAGCCACGACTAGTGGCGGCCCCAATTTTGCTTATGACCTCTGTGTTCGTAAAATTACTCCCGAAGAACGGCAGACTCTTGATCTCAGTAGCTGGAACGTAGCCTTTAATGGCGCTGAACCGATTCGTCGCCAAACCTTGGAACAGTTTGCTACCACTTTTGCTGAATGTGGCTTTCGGTATGAAGCATTTTACCCCTGCTATGGACTCGCTGAGGCAACTTTACTAGTTGCTGGTGGTAAAAAGCCAGCACCGCCAACAGTGAAAACATTTCAGGCTTCCAGTTTGGAACAAAACCAAGTAGTCGCAACCAGAGAAGATAATGGCAATACCCGTACCTTGATTGGATGCGGGCAAAGCCAGTTGCAACAAAAAATTATTGTCGTAGATCCTAAAACTTTAACTCCCTGTTTACCTGATCAAGTCGGAGAAATTTGGGTATCAGGTGCAAGTATTGCTGGTGGTTACTGGAACCGAACTGAAGAAACAAAGCGTACTTTTGCAGCGCAAATCAAAGATATAGGTGGAGATGCATTTCTGCGTACGGGAGACTTAGGATTTTTCCACGCTGGGGAACTGTTTATTACTGGTCGTCTCAAAGACTTAATTATTATTCGTGGTCGCAATCATTACCCCCAAGACATCGAACTTACAGTCGAAAACAGCCATCCGGCACTGCAATCTGCGGCGGGTGCGGCGTGTGCAATTGATGTTGCAGGCGAAGAACGGCTAGTGATTGTGCAAGAAGTCAAGCGGAGTTACCTGCGGCATTTGGATGTCAACGAAGTTGTGGCAGCTATTCGGCAAGCGATCGCAGAAAATCATGAATTGCAAGTATATGCTGTACTGCTACTTAAACCGGGAGGGATTCCCAAAACTTCCAGTGGCAAGATTCAGCGTCATGCCTGCCAGGCTGGTTTTCTGAATCAAAGCCTGGATGTGGTAGGTAGCAGCATTTTGGCAGATACCTATGAGATTAAGAGTAAAGATAATCTGACTCAGGAAACTCTTTTGGCATTAGCAGCCAAAGACCGCCAGCCTCGCTTAGAGTCTTATCTTCAAGAATGCGTAGCTCAAGTGCTGAAGATACCTCCTTCCCAGTTGAACTTACAGCAGCCGTTGACTAGTTTAGGTCTAGACTCGTTGATGGCTGTCGAACTGCAACACAGTATTGAAAATGATTTGGGCATAGTCTTGCCCATGACCAGATTTCTGCAAGGTGATGGTATCGCTCAACTAGCGATCGCTATCCTGACTGAATTAACAGCACCTAGCTTTACCCAAGCAACTCCTCTCATCTCCACCAAGAAAGTTAATATTCAACATCCTCTCTCCTATGGTCAACGGGCAATGTGGCTCCTGCACCAACTGGCACCCAAAAGTGCAGCTTACAATATTGTCAGTGCTGTACGCTTGCGGGGAGAACTGGACATTGGCGCGTTGCAACATGCATTTGCACAATTAGTAGAGCGTCATCCAGCTTTAAGGACTACCTTCACTATTGTTGATAGGGAACCTGTGCAGCTGGTTCATGAACAGATGCAGATTGACTTCCAACTCCAAGACGTTTCTACCTGGAGCGAAGAATTTCTCAATCAACATCTACAGCAAACAGCTCGCCTTCCTTTTAACTTAGAGCAAGGGCCGCTCATACGGGTGCATCTGTTCGCACAATCGGAGGTGGAACACATTCTCTTGTTGGCTGTACATCACGTAGTTGCAGATTTCTGGTCTTTAGCAATCCTCGCCCAGGAGCTAGGAATATTCTACCAAGCACAAACAAATAATATCTCTGTCTCTCTAGCTAGACTGCCACTAGATTACACAGACTATACTCGTGCTACAGCAGAAATGCTAGCTAGTCCAAAAGGAGAGAAATTGTGGGCTTATTGGCAAAAGCAACTGGCTGGTGAGTTACCGATATTAAATTTATCCACAGACAAACCGCGACCAGCAATTCAAACCGATCGAGGTGCAACAGTACCTTGGAAGTTGAGTGCGGATCTAACTCAGAAACTTAAAACATTGAGCCGCAGCCAAGGAGCGACTCTCTACATGACCTTGCTGGCTGCTTTTCAGGCACTTCTGTACCGCTATACAGGTCAAGAAGATATTCTGGTAGGCTCCCCCACAGCAGGTCGAGGTCGCTCAGAGTTGTCTGGATTGGTAGGTTACTTTGTTAATCCCGTGGTGCTGCGAGGGAATCTCTCTGGAAATCCCAACTTCAAGGCATTTTTGGGTCAAATGCGGCAAACTGTCCTCGATGCCTTTGAACACCAAGACTATCCCTTTGCCCTGTTGGTAGAACGACTACAAGCAGTTAGAGACTCAAGGCGATCGCCTATATTCCAAACTATGTTCGTTTTGGAAAAAGCCCATCTGCAAAATCAAGAAAGCTTGGCAGCCTTTACTTTAGGCGAGACAGGAGCAAGAATGCATCTGGGTGAACTGGAAATGGAGTCTTGGGGATTGGAACAACGGGTAGCTCTGTTCGATTTGACACTGACAATGGCAGAAGTGAACGGAGAACTAGCAGTATCCTGGGAATACAATACAGACTTGTTTGCACCTGAAACTATCTCCCGCATAGCAGCTCATTACCAAACTTTACTAGAAAGTATCGTTGCCAATCCAGCCCAGTCTATTTCAACTTTGCCGTTATTGACGCCAACCGAAAGCCATCAGTTGTTAGTAGAGTGGAACCGCACTCAAACAGACTATCCCCAAAAATGTCTCCATGAGTTGTTTGCAGCCCAGGTAGAGCGTAACCCTCAGGCGATCGCGGTGATGTTTGAGAAGCAACAATTAACGTACCGCGAACTGGACAGTCGCGCGAATCAACTAGCCCATTACTTACAGTCGCTAGGTGTGAGAGCTGACACGTTGGTAGGAATATGCATGGAGCGCTCTTTGGAGATGATAGTCGGGGTGCTGGGTATTCTCAAAGCTGGCGGTGCCTACGTCCCTCTCGACCCAACTTATCCCCAAGCACGGCTAGCTTTTATGCTGGAGGACAGCCAGACGACAACTCTGTTGACTCAACAAAAGCTTGTTACCAATCTGCCAGAATATACAGACAAGATGATTTGTCTGGATGCAGACTGGGAAATCATTGCCCAAGAAAGTGCAGACTACCCAACTACAAATATCACCCCCGCTAACCTGGCATATGTGATCTACACTTCTGGTTCGACAGGGCAACCAAAAGGGGTAATGATTCCTCACCAAGGAATTGTGAATCGCCTACATTGGGGTATAGAGCATTACCAACTCACCCGATCTGACCGGATTTTACAAAAAACCTCTTTTAGTTTTGATGTTGCAGTTTGGGAAATTTTCGGAGCATTGCTGTCTGGAGCGCGTCTGGTAATCGCACGACCGGGAGGTCATCGGGAACCCAATTATCTGGTTCAAGTGATGGCACAAGAGCAAATTACGCTTGTGGACTTTGTTCCTGCCATGCTGCAACTGATTCTAGAAGAACCTGGATTAGAAACTTGTACCACACTGCGCTACGTTACCTGTGGCGGCGAAGCTTTACCCATGCAAGTGCGCGATCGCTTTTTTGCCCGTCTCAATGGTGTAGAACTCCACAACTGCTACGGCCCCACAGAAGTATCTATTGATGCTACAACCTGGAAAGTAGAACCGTACTCATCAGTAATTGCCATCGGTAAGGCGATCGCTAACCAACAAGTGTATATCCTAGACAAGCATTTGCAACCAGTTCCAATTGGTGTACCCGGTGAACTGTATGTTGGTGGTGCTGGCTTGGCACGTGGTTATTGGAACAACCCAGATCTAACTGCTCAGAGATTCATACCTAATCCTTTTATATCTTGTAAAGATGCGAGATCTTGCGTCTCGACAATTTACAAAACTGGTGACTTAGCTCGTTATTTAGCCGACGGCAACATCGAATTTCTCGGTCGCCTGGACGAGCAAGTCAAAATTCGTGGCTTCCGTCTGGAACTTGGAGAAATTGAAACTCTGTTGCGTCATCATCCAAGTATTGTGGAAGCTGCTGTGTGTGTACGCAATCACTTAAGTGAGAGTGTATCCGCCCAGCATTTAGTCGTCTATGTAGTACCTAAACAAGACGCAATCAATCTGCACCAAGGTGAAAACTTGCGCATATATTTGTCTCGTTATTTGCCAGACTATATGCTTCCCAGTGCTTTCGTCACCATGTCGCAACTACCACGGACACCAAATGGTAAATTAGACTACAGCGCACTGCCGATACCGGACGCTATCAGCTTTGAGCACAATGAAAGTTTTGTTCCCCCCCGTACTGCACTTGAAGAAATTTTAGCTGCGATTTGGTGCGGAATTCTTCCAGTTAAACGTGTAGGTATTTACAATAATTTCTTTGAGTTGGGAGGACATTCCTTATTAGCTATTCAAATTATCTCCCGACTGAGAGACGTTTTCCGGGTAGAATTGCCCCTGCAAAGCCTTTTTGAAGCAAATACCGTAGCGAAGCTGGCACAACTTTTGATTACTCAGGAAACAAAGCCAGGACAGATGGAAAAAATTGCTCAGGTTTTCCAGAAAATCAATGCTATGTCAGCCAATGATATCAGAGCAACGCTTCAGCACAAGAAACAGGAAAGAGGCAACACATGAAAGACTTTCAACACTTCTCACAGCAGCCAAATCCCTTATTAAAAGACAAACTAGAACTTCTCGCCTACTTTTTAGAAGAGGAGGGAGTTGAACTAGACAAAACACAAACAATTTCTCCACGAGAAAATTTAGATGCAGCGCCTCTTTCGTTTGCTCAACAAAGACTGTGGTTTCTCCACCAATTACAGCCCCAAAGTTCGGCATACAACATTCCAGCTGCCATCCGTCTCAAAGGTAAGTTGAATGTGGCGGCACTAGAGCAAAGCATCCACGAAATTGTGCAGCGTCACGAAGTCTTGCGAACTACATTTATGATCGTAGACCAGCAACCAGTGCAAGTGGTTCACTCAGCTCGTACTTTGATGTTGCCGACGATAGATCTCCAGGATTTACTTGAAAGCGAGCGAGAAACACAAACTTTGCAATTGGCGACTGAAGAAGCCCAAAAACCTTTTGATTTGACACAAGGGCCGCTGTTGTGTGCTAAACTTCTGCGCGTATCGCCACAGGAACATATACTTCTGTTGACAATGCATCATATTGTCTCCGATGGCTGGTCTCTAGGAGTGTTGCTGCGGGAGTTAGCAGTGCTTTACGATGCTTTTTCTCACCATAAGTCTGTACCACTTCCTCCACTCTCCATTCAATACGCAGACTTTGCTGTTTGGCAACGAGATTGGTTGCAAGGCGAGGTATTATCAGAGCTACTTACTTACTGGAAGCAGCAGCTGAGTGGAAATCTCCCCGTACTCCAGTTGCCCACTGACCGCTCGCGCCCTGCGATTCAGACTTTTCACGGAGCCAAGCAAGGGTTTGTGCTGTCCAAGCCTCTATCTGAGCAAATCAACAATTTCTGCCAGCAAGAAGGGGTTACCTTATTTATGACTCTACTGGCAGCTTTCAAAATCTTGCTTTACCGTTATACAGGGCAGGAAGATATTCTTGTCGGTTCTCCGGTTGCCAACCGTAACCATGCGGAAATTGAAAATTTAATTGGCTTCTTTATCAATACATTAGTATTGCGTACAGATTTGGCAGGGAACCCAACCTTTAGAGAACTGCTTAGTCGGGTGCGCCAAATGGTTTTAGAAGCCCAAAATCACCAGGATCTACCCTTTGAAAAACTGGTGGAAACTTTACAACCAGAGCGGGATACTAGCTATACACCTCTATTTCAGGTGATGTTCGCCCTTCAGAATACTCCCATGCCTGCTCTGGATTTTTCTGGTTTGGAATTGAGTCCATTAGAAATTGACAGTGGAACGGCGAAGTTTGACTTAACACTCGATATCTCACAGACAGCCAGCGGAATAGAAGGTTGCTGGGAATATAATACAGATTTATTTGATGCCAGCACCATTGGGCGAATGACAGGGCATTTTCAAACTTTGCTGGAAGGAATTGTTGCTTGTCCAAACCAGCGTTTATCAGATTTACCTTTGCTGACATCACCTGAACAGCAGCAAATTTTGGTGGAATGGAATCATACCCACAAAGAATATCCTCGACAAAAATGTATCCATCAATTGTTTGAAGAACAAGTAGAGCGAACTCCTGATGCCATTGCCGCGGTTTGCGAAGACGAGCAAATTACCTACCAACAGTTGAATAGACGTGCCAATCAACTAGCCCATTACCTGAAGAAATTAGGTGTTCAACCAGAGGTACGGGTAGGTATCTGCGTTGAGCGATCGCTTCACATGATTATAGGTTTATTAGGTATTCTCAAAGCTGGCGGTGCTTATATTCCCCTTGATCCAAGTTATCCCCAAGAACGCTTGGCATTTATGTTGCAAGATGCCCAAGCACCAATACTGCTTACCCAAACACAAATACTTGCCAAATTTCCTCAGCATTCGGCACAATTTGTCTACCTAGATAATGACTGGAAAACCATCCATCAAGAAAGTGAGGATAACCCCAATACTCAGGTGCTACCCTCACACAATGCCTACGTACTTTACACTTCCGGCTCTACAGGTCAACCTAAAGCTGTTATGATTGAACATCACAGCACGGTAGCCTTTCTAGATTGGGCAAGACAGGTGTTTACTGACAAGGATCTAGCTGGAGTTCTGGCATCAACTTCCATCTGCTTTGATTTGTCTGTCTTCGAGTTATTTGCACCTCTGTGTTGGGGAGGTAAAGTAATTCTCGCCAACAACGCTTTACATCTTCCAGATTTACCTGCCAGGGAAGAAGTCACTCTAATTAACACAGTTCCTTCTGCAATAGCTGAATTACTAAGATTAAATGCCATACCCACTTCTGTGCGCACCATAAATTTAGCAGGTGAACCTCTTACGAAAAAGCTTGTACAGCAGCTGTATAAACATAGTAGTGTACAACAAGTCTTCAACCTTTATGGGCCTTCGGAAGACACGACCTATTCTACATTTACTTTGGTAAAACCAGAGGACAGTGTTGTATCCATCGGTCGTCCCATTGCCAATACCCAAGTTTATGTTTTAGACCCTGATCTCAAACCCGTACCCATTGGAATCCCAGGTGAATTATATATAAGTGGTGAGGGGTTAGCCCGCGGCTACCTTAACCGATCAGAGTTAACTGCTGAAAAGTTCATTCGTAACCCGTTTAGTAACGAACTAGAGTCACGTCTCTATAAAACTGGCGATCTAGTACGCTATTTACCTGATGGAAATCTTGAATATATTGGGCGACTAGACCATCAAGTGAAAATTCGTGGCTTCCGCATCGAGTTGGGTGAAATTGAGACTGTGCTGAGTCAACATCCAGCTGTGCAAGAAACTGTAGTTGTTGCCAGAGAAGATGTTCCAGGAAATAAGCAGCTAGTAGCTTATTTTGTCCCCCATCAGCAGCCAATACCAACAACTAGTGAGTTGCGCCGCTTCCTGAAAGAGAAGCTACCAGAGTACATGGTACCTTCTGTTTTCATGATCCTAGACACCCTTCCGCTGACACCGAATGGCAAGGTAGATCGTCGCGCCCTGCCAGCACCTGAGATGGCTGTTCCTGAACGAGAACTCACTTTTGTCACCCCTCGAAATCCGATTGAGGAGATGTTAGCAGGCATCTGGGCCGATGTTTTGGGTGTTGAGAAAGTAGGCATTCACAACAACTTCTTTGAACTAGGCGGACATTCCTTACTAGCAACGCAACTCATCTCACAAGTCCAGACAAACTTAAGAGTGGAATTGGCATTGCGTAGCTTGTTTGAAGCTCCCACAGTTGCCGGACTGGCTGAATACATCCAGACAGTGCGAAGAAGCAGGCAATCTACAGCAGATCTCCCATTGTTACCCATTGCACCAGATAAAGATATCCCTATGTCCTTTGCTCAAGCTAGACTTTGGTTTCTTGACCAGTTGCAACCTGGTAACTCTCTTTATAACATCGCCGCTGCCATTCACATCAGGGGAAGTCTAAATGTAGTAGTCCTCAAGCAGAGCTTCGATGAAGTTCTTAGGCGTCACGAAGCTCTAAGAACTACCTTTACAGTTGTAGATGGGCAACTTGTTCAGGTGATCACCCAGAGCTTAAGTCAGGCACTGCCGGTAGTAGATCTCCAGACATTACCTGAGCCTGAGCGGGAGATCCAAGTTCAGCAACTTGCCATTAAGGAAGCACAGCAACCTTTTGCTCTAGAGCGAGGCCCATTATTGCGAACCACCTTACTGTGGTTAGACGATGAGGAGTATGTGTTACTCTTGACAATGCACCATATCGTCAGTGATGGTTGGTCTATAGGGGTTTTGTTTAGAGAAATAGCAGTACTCTACGAAGCCTTTTCCACTGGCAAGCCTTCGCCCCTTCCTGAACCCTCAATCCAGTACGCAGACTTTGCTGTTTGGCAGCGGCAGTGGCTACAAGGTGAAGTTCTAGAAACTCTACTTTTCTATTGGAAACAGCAGCTTAGTGGTAGTCTTCCTGTATTGGAATTGCCTACCGACCGACCTCGACCAGCAGTTGCAACCTTTCAAGGCTCAATACAATCGCTGGTTTTACCTAAGGTTTTAACGGAAAAACTCAAGCTTCTCAGCCACAAAGAAGGGGTGACTTTGTTCATGACACTGTTGACAGTGTTTAAGATATTGCTCTACCACTACACTGGGCTGGATGACATCCTGGTAGGGTCGCCAATTGCTAACCGAAACCGAACCGAGATCGAAGGGCTGATTGGCTTCTTTACCAACACACTGGTGCTTCGCACCGACCTATCAGGCAATCCTAGTTTTCGGGAGCTACTGAATCGGGTGCGTGAGGTAACCCTGGGAGCCTACGATCACCAAGATTTGCCTTTGGAGAAGCTGGAACAGGAATTACAACCAGAGCGGTATATAAAGCGTGTACCACTATTTCAGGTGATGTTCGTTTTTCAGAATACTCCCAAACCTGCTTTAGAGTTTTCAGGTTTGACCCTGAAGCAAATCGAAGTCGATAGCGGGATAGTTAAGCGTGATTTAACGCTCGATCTATCAGAAGAACCAGAGGGGCTGAATGGCTGTTTTGAATACAATTCTGACCTCTTCAATGCCGCTACCATCGCCCAGATGGCTGGTTATTTTCAGACATTGCTGAACAATGTTGTCACTAATCCAGATCTGCGCCTGTCGGAATTGTCAATGGCGTTCGCTTCCCATTGTAATTAACTAACTTCCAAAATAAGTTTTGAAACTTTTGACAATATTGGTGTGAATTTTTGTAATTGTTTCAGTTATGTTTTCTGTAATTTCAAAACATTAGGATGTCTCAATTATGTAAAGCAAAAAATAGATTTTTCCTAAATACGAAAAATTTAATCCTCACTTAAAGTTCATAAGAATGAAATTTAAAATGTGAGGTTGACCGATGATTTTCTAAGAAATATCAAAATTTATTCAGGACACAAATTGAGAAAAGGAAGGCTGTAAATATGCTTCTTGAACAGGTTTATGAAAACGCACCAACCGTAAAAAGTGGTACTCATTACACAACTATTAATGAGTTCACCGACCAACAGCCTGCGTTGCGACCCGATGTACTGATTGAAGCACGAAACAGGTTATGTAAAATTGGCGAATTTGCTGCCAACAAAATACTAGTAGAAGAAGATAAAGGGGCTATTCTCGGTGCTGCTATCTGCTTAGAAAAAAAACTGCCGCTTGCTGTAGCTAGATGGTACAACTATGATTTAATCAATTCTTTGGTAGTGCCAATTAAATCCGAGTATTTCACCGGAAATCTATACATGAACGGTATTTCTCCCGGTGATCGAGTAGTGATCGTAGACGATACCATCAGCACTGGAGGTACACTTGCTGCACTCATAGAAGCAGTTAACAAAGCTGGTGCAAAAGTAGTTGAAATACTCGTTGCAGTGGAAAAGGTCGATTCTGGCGGAGTTAAGAAAATACAAGCAAAGTATAACCTGCCAGTAAAATCACTAATTCAAATTTCCATAGATCCACTCACCCATCGCACGAAAGTTCTTACAAACAAGATTACCCATCTACAAACCACAAAATGAACTCGAAAGTATCACATTCAATTTTAGATGCCATCGGCAATACCAATCTCTATCAAATCAAACATATTGCCGAACCTGGTTCAGCTAATATCTTCGCCAAATGCGAATTTAAAAATCCCACAGGTAGTCATAAAGACCGAGTTTTCAACTATATCATCAATGAGTTAGAGGCTTCTGGTGCAATCAAGCCAGGAATGACACTTGTTGACTGTTCGACCGGAAATGGTGGAGCCGCGCTTGCTCAAATTGGCAGTCTCAAGGGCTATAAAGTGGTTATCTTTATGCCAGCAGGCATGACGATAGAGCGGAAAACTCAAATTCAATCCTTTGGGGCTGAAATTATTGAAACGCCCAGTGGTGCTTTCTTAGAGTATGCCGAAGAAAGAGCACATGAGTATGTCCGCGAAAATTCAAACAGTTACTTTCTAGATCAATCAAGCAACCAATTGAATAGGCAGGCGTGGTGTCAATGTGGTGTTGAGATAGTAGAGTATTTTCGCGCCTTAGATCAGACAATCGATTTGTTTGTGTGTAGCATTGGGACGGGTGGTACCTTTTCTGGAATTGCCGAGCAGCTAAAAGCCGCATTTCCAAACATGAAAACTGTTGCTGTCGAGGTTGATCAATCAGCACCACTCTACGCAAAGCTTCACCGTCGAGAATTCGTACATTCTCCACACAATCTAATGGGTCTTGGCCCAGGGAAAATAGCTAAAAATCTTCGAGAGGATCTTGTTGATGATGTTGAAATGGTTTCGGGGGATGACAGCTGGAACATGATGAAAAAGCTAATCCGGGAAGAGAAACTTTTTGTTGGGCCGACAGCTGGAAGTAATATGTTCGTCACGCAAAAGTATGCCCGAACTATTGGATTAGATAAGAATATTGTCACCGTCTTATTCGACTCAGCATGGAAGTACTTCAGCATTTGGGACGGCAAGTATAGCGAATATGAGTCCTATAAGACAATAGTTTAGTTATAGCCTGAGCGGATTGAACTTTGCAGATGCAACGCCTGTCTACATCGATATTACGATATTACATTGTGCGATCGCTTGCGTCAGCTATGCCTAGTTGCTCGTTGATTGACGTTAGGTGTTACTGAAAACTTAATCCTGCACCAAAGGCAACTTCAAAGGCGCATTCAGCCTCTTCCATCAGGCAATGCGTTGGGTTCCAAGTGATTATTTTCAATTTCAAAAGGCTCCATGAAAGATAATTGCGGAATATTTGCTGCTTACGATCTTACTGGCTTGCACAATGTGATACCGAACGTGATCGACGGGCTTTCCGCCCTCCAACACCGCGGGCAACTGAGCGCTGGGATCACATACCACAATCCATATCAAGGGCGAGCTTTACAGACATTCAAAGCCAATGGCTTAGTCAGAGATGTGTTTAAGGGGGTTGCCAGGGAACAGTTTACTCTCTCGGATGTTTTTTCTGGAACGGCGGTTATTGGTCATGTGCGCTATGCAACCTGTGGGACGGATGAGCCTGAATTAGCTCAACCCTTTGAGTGGCAGGCTCAAAATCCTTCTCACTGCTTTGCCTTTTGTTTTGCTGGCAATCTTACTAATTATGCGGAGCTTGGGGAACTGATTGAGCGGGCTGGCTTCCACTTGCAATATGGGAGTGATGCTGAGGCGCTCACTTTCTATCTCGGCATATTACGGGAAAATCAGGCAATACCAGACATATGCGATCTATTCCGGCAAATGCAAAAGACTGTTGATGGGGCATTCAATTGTGCTTATCTAGATGCTGAAGGCAATCTCTCAGTCTATCGCGATCGGTATGGCTTCCGTCCCCTCCATTACACAATCACTGACGATGGTTTTGTATTCTTCGCCAGTGAAACCAATGCATTATTGCGGTATGGGAAAAACATCAAAGCGGTTAAACCAGGAGAACTAATTTGCGTTCATAAGAATCTGAAACAGGTCAAGTCTACACAACTTTTTACTCCTCAACGAAGTCATTGCTTCTTTGAATTTGTATACTTTTCGCATCTTGCTTCAACTTTCGAGGATATACCGATTTATCAGGCACGGGAGAAACTTGGAGAAAACCTTGCTGTAGAAGAAAGCGAAGAAATTGACGGCGATTGTGTTGTGATTTCTGTTCCAGAGTCGGCATCAATTATAGGTAGATCCTATGCCAATGTCCTTGGACTTCCTCACAAGGATGGAATTATTAGCAGTCGATATAGTGGACGAACATTTATTGAACGGGAGCGTTCAAAAAAAGCTTACGAAAAATATTCATTCGTCTCTCACGTCATCGACAACAAGCGCGTATTCATCGTAGATGATAGTCTGGTTCGTGCAACTACGCTCCGAGCGATTCTCGAACTCATACAAAAGCAGTGTACTCCGAAAGAAATTCATCTGAGGATAGCATGTCCGCCCATCCTGTCCCCTTGTTTTTACGGTATTGATATTCCAAACCAAAAAGAACTTTTTGCATCTGCATTTGCCGTGCAATTAAACGCAGGTATGCTGCCGACATCAACCTTGAATCAAATGGCTGAAATATTGAATGTTAAGTCCCTGCGTTTTCTTTCTCTTGAAGGGCTGCTTGATGCGATCGACATTAAAATTGAGGATACCTGTCTAGCGTGTATTAACTCTCAATATCCAACGCCAGGTGGTGTCAGGTTATTCAACAAGATGCAACGAGTGCAAAAACATATGTTTGAAGTTTCTACTATTCCTATTTAAGGTTGAAATAATAACATGAAAACCAGCTATCATATATCAACATCTAAACAAGTTGCAACCAATCTTCAATCTGTCAGGGTCAAAGTTTCCCAAGCAGCGCAGGCTGTAAATCGAGCGTCAGGGTCAGTATCTTTAATTGCGGTCAGTAAAACCCACGGCTGCGATACGGTACGAGCAGTACTTGACGAGGGGCAAAGAATCTTTGGCGAGAGCAGGGTACAAGAGGCTACCAGTAAATGGTCAGAATTGAAGGGTGAGTATCCCGACATCGAACTACATCTAATCGGCCCGTTGCAGACTAACAAAGTACGAAAAGCTGTAGCTCTTTTCAATGTGATTCAAACCCTGGATAGCCTAAAACTCGCTGAATCTCTAAGCAAAGAAATGAAACAGCAAGGGCGCTTCCCAAAATGCTTTGTTCAAGTTAATACTGGCGAAGAAGCCCAAAAAGCCGGAGTAACGCCTTGGGAAGCAAATCGGTTCATTGATACTTGCATCGAAGATTTCCAGCTTCCTGTTTTTGGTGTGATGTGTATTCCACCAGCCGATCTCGATCCAGCGCCGCATTTTAACTTGCTCAGAGAAATTGCCGAACGACACCAATTACCTGCAATTAGTATGGGAATGAGCAGAGACTACGAGTTGGCGATCAGTTGTGGTGCTACTCATGTCCGCGTTGGAACCGCAATCTTCGGTCATCGAGTTGTGTGACAGTACTGTTATAACAGGGGACAGGGATATAAGACTTTTGGTGTCTAAGTTTTATCATCTGTTGATGTTCTAACCACTTTGGCTGTTGTAATCAAACTATCGACTCATCTTGTAAAAAGTTTGGAATTGTAATTACCTTGCCATAGGAGTGTCAAATGAAGTCGGAACCAAGATTGTGTTTGATTGTCGATGCCTACTCAACTGGTCGATTCCTGCCATCGGAACTGAGAAAACATGGGTTTGATTGCGTTCATGTGCAGAGTACACCAGTAATTCCGGAGATTTATAGAGCATCTTTCAATCGAGCAGACTTCATTGAAAATATTATTTATGAAGGCAATCTGGATGAAACGCTGGAACGAACCTCACAGTATGATATCGCTTTCCTAATTGTGGGAACCGAATCCGGAGTTGAACTGGGTGACATCCTCAGCGAAAAAATGGGATTGCCTTCAAACAAATCTGCATTCAGCAAAGCCAGACGTAATAAGTTTGAGATGGTCGAGGCACTTCGCAATGCTGGTCTTGGATGTGTAAATCATATCAAGTCTGCGACAGTTGATGAAATCCTATCATGGGCGAACAACAGAGGAAAATGGCCAGTTGTGCTGAAGCCGATCAATAGTGCGGGTACCGACAATGTTATTTTTTGCGAAAGCGAGAGCGAGATTGTTTCGGCTTTCCAGCGGATCATCCAAAGCCGAAATTTGATGGGTCAGCAGAACAGTGAGGTTCTTGCCCAAGAATTTCTTGATGGAACTGAGTATTTTGTCAATACCGTAAGCGTGCAAGGTAAGCATCATATTGCCGAAATTTGGCAGTATCATAAACGGAAAGTACCTAACGGTGGCTACATTTATGATATTGAGGAACCCTTACCATTTGAGGGGGCAGTGCAAGCGAAACTTCGCGACTATATCAAAGATGTGCTGGACGCCCTAAAAATTCAGTTTGGGCCTGCCCATAGTGAAGTCATGATGATAGAACAGAGACCAGTTTTGATCGAAACTGGTGCAAGATTGGCTGGCTCTATCCTTCCCGCAGCCGTTTCAAAATCTATGGGGCGTAATCAGGTTGAACTTACTGTAGAATCTTATGTTCACCCTGAAAAATTTTTGGAAAAGGTCGCAAGCCCCTATTCGCTTCATCAAAATCTGCTTTACGTTTCCTTGATTTCAGAACGCGAGGGTATCCTAAAATCGATGTCTCAGATAGACGAAATTAGAAAGCTGCCGTCTTTTTTCGATATGTATTTGTCAATTTCTGTTGGCAATCGGTTGAGAAAGACTATCGATTCACTCACATCTCCTGGTTATGTTTATCTGATCCACGAAGATTCGGAGGTTCTTCGCAAAGACTATCACACCATTCGCGAGCTTGAGCGAAATGGTTTGTATGAAGTGGTCAAAGCATAAAGTTACTAGGGACGGTCGATTTGAGCAAGCGAATGCCTGTTTGAATTCTTTACTGGGCAAAGCACTCAGCAATTTTAGAGAAATTTTAGATTTCAACTGGAAGTTTTAATTCAATCCACTTATACCCAACAGAGTTAACTGTTGAGAAAAAAGAAGATGGCAAAATGCTTTGCAATTTCTCAAATGTGGGTCTTTACCCTCATCTGGTTTGGGCAACTTGTCTCGCTTATCGGCTCCGGTCTCACTGGCTTTGCTCTGGGTATCTGGGTGTATCAGCGCACTGGTTCGGTCACCCAATTTGCGCTCATTTCACTGTTCACTACGCTGCCGGGCATCCTGGTATCACCGCTAGCAGGCGTGCTGATTGATCGCTGGGATAGACGCTGGGCAATGATATTGAGTGACTCTGGGGCGGCGTTGAGTACTCTCGCGATCGCCCTACTCCTGTTGGCGGGTAGGCTAGAAGTCTGGCAGATTTATCTAGCGAGTGCTATCAGTTCTGCCTTTAGTGCCTTTCAATGGCCTGCTTACGTGGCTGCTACTACGTTGCTCGTTCCTAAACAACAGCTTGGTCGTGCCAGTGGCATGGTGCAGCTAGCAGAAGCAACAGCACAAATTCTCTCACCAGCGATCGCGGGGGTTTTGGTTAGTCAAATCCAGGTTAAAGGTGTCATTCTAATTGATTTTGCCACTTTTGTGTTTTCGCTGCTCACACTACTGAGTGTCCGATTTCCTAGCCCCAAAACTACCGCTGATAGTAAAGCCCAGAAAAGCTCGCTACTACACGAAGCAGTCTACGGTTGGAGTTACATAACCGCTCGACCTGGACTGTTCAGCCTGCTCATATTTATTGCTGCTCTTAATTTCCTCACCGGAATTGTCAGTGTGCTGGTTACTCCTCTGGCGTTAGCTTTTACATCTGTGGCGATGCTTGGTCAGGTACTAACCACTGGCGGCTGCGGTATGCTAGTTGGCAGTCTGGTGGTAAGCGTTTGGGGAAATTTCAAGCGACCTATTTATGCAGTTTTTAGCTTTACGCTGTTGGGTGGTTTAGCCATTTTCTTGGCGGGATTCAAACCTTTGCTCCCAGTTTTCTTTGTGACTGCCTTTGTTTACTTTTTCGGCTTGCCAATCATTAACAGCGCCAGTCAGGTGATTTGGCAGAAAAAAGTTGCACCTGAGGTGCAAGGACGGGTATTTGCTGTGCGCCGTGCGATCGCTTGGGCAGCTTTACCTCTTGCTTATCCAGTGGCCGGAGCGTTGGCTGACAAGGTATTTGAACCGCTACTAGCTGTGAATGGGCCTTTAGCTGGCAGTGTGGGACAAGTGATTGGTGTCGGCAAAGGATATGGCATTGCCCTATTGTTTGTGGTCATCGGAATGCTTACTGTGCTGCTAATGGTTGCAGGTTATTTGTATCCCCGTTTGCGATTGGTGGAAGAGGAATTACCAGATGCGATCGCCGAGCCATTTCCTGTCATAGTGAAAGACAAAGATACTGACGCACCAGTCCCGTAAGAATAAAACCACTCCAGGCACAGGGAGCGCAAAGGAATAAGAGTTAGGTTATATCTTGCACCTATTGTTCGACTGTCAAAAAATAAATTTCTTGGCTAAAAACGAAAGTCAGCTAAAGCTTACTAGACATATCTTTTAGCCCGTTGAAACGGACTTTAGCTATAAGACTTGTACTTTAGTACAAGGGTGTTCAAGGTGAGGTGCAATATATGTGTTAGAGAGGTATTTGAATATGAAAAAGCTGAGATTTTTGACATTTTTATTGCTCCTATTTTTTGCATTGCTCGGAATTTATCAGGTACAGCCGCCTGCCGCAGTACCCATAAATGCGCCTCTGGTTGAGTTTTCTTCTGGTCGAGCGATGAAACATCTGGAAGCGATCGCCCAAAAACCCCACCCTATAGGTTCACCGGAACAGGCAATAGTAGGGGATTATATTTTCAACCAACTGACTGCTATGGGACTTAGCCCAGAAGTTCAGCAAACAACTGTTGTTAACCCAAGATGGGGTACTCCATTTATCGCCGGAACTGTGCATAATATTATTGCTAAAATCCCAGGAACAGATAATACTAAGGCTATCTTGATTGCTGCTCACTATGACTCGGTTCCTAGTAGCCCTGGTGCTAGTGATGATGGTGCTGCGGTTGCGGCAATGCTGGAAACTATTAGGGCATTAAAAGTAAGTTTACCTCTAAGAAATGATGTTATTTTTCTTTTTACTGATGGTGAGGAACCAGGACTTTTAGGGGCAAAGGGTTTTGTAGATGAACACCGTTGGGCTAGGGATGTTGGTCTTGTGTTTAATTTTGAAGCACGGGGAAATAGTGGTGCGTCGATAATGTTTGAAACCAGCAGCGAGAATGGCTGGTTGATTAATGAGTTTGCTAAAGCTGTGAAGCATCCTGTGGCAAATTCACTCACACATAGCATTTACAAACTTTTGCCAAATGATACAGATTTAACGATGTTCAAAGCCGCAGGATTAGCCGGATTTAATTTTGCCTATTTAAATGGTGTTGTTTATTATCATTCTTTTGCTGACAATTTAAAAAATATTAATGAACGCAGTCTTCAACATCACGGTGACTATGCTTTGGCTTTAACACGTCATTTTGGCAACTTAGATTTACAAAAACCGAAAGCTAGTGATGCTGTTTACTTTGACATCTTGGGTTTAGCACTGATTCACTATCCCGAAGCGTGGGTTGCTCCGTTGACAGCTTTTGTCAGCCTATTATTTATTGGGGTGGTAGTGCTCGGTTTGAGAAGAAGACAGTTAACTTTTGCTGGGATGAGTTTAGGCTGCTTTGCTTTTCTTGGTAGTATGGTCATTACGGTAATAATTGTAACGCTATTTTGGTGGATAATAAGTAATATTTACAGCGAGTATAGAACTATTCCTCAAGGTGATACTTATAACAGTAATTTTTATGCGATCGCTTTTGTTGCCCTCTCCATTGCAGTAATTTCTAGTCTCTACGTTTATTTCCGTAAAAAAGTATGTGTACAAAATTTAACAGTTGGCGCGTTGCTGTGGTGGTTGATATTAATGGTGCTAACTAGCATATTTTTACCAGGTGCTAGTTATTTATTTACATTGCCACTACTATTTAGCCTGATCGGGTTGGGATTGATATTCGTCACTAAAGAACGGGACTATACTAAGGAAAAACGCTGGCTGGTTTTGTCTGTTTGTGCCATTCCAGGAATTATTTTACTTGTTCCCACAATCTACCTGGTATTTGTTGCACTTGCTCTGAGTATGTTTGGAGTAGTAACAGTTATGGTAGTACTACTTCTGGGACTGCTAATTCCCCACCTTTGCTTGATGTCAATGCCTAACAAATGGTTGTTGCCTCTGACTTCGATACTAATCAGTTTAAGTTTTATTCTCTTTGGAAGTTTCACAGCAGGTTTTAGCGCTCAACACCCCAAACCAAATAGTATCTTTTATGGTTTAAATGCAGATACAGGGCAAGCCATTTGGGCAAGTGCCGATGAAAAGCCAGATGAATGGACATCGCAATTTCTTTCTCAAGATATAAAACAAATTAAATTAGCTGAATATTTACCCACACTATCAAGAAAATTTCTTACAAGTCAGGCTCCTGTAGTACCACTAACCCCACCAAATCTAGAGTTAATTAGTGACAAAATTATCGGTGGAGTGCGAAACTTGCAGATTCATATTACTTCACCCAGGCAAGCACGTGTTCTACGAGTATTTGTAGACTCAAATACGAAGGTTTTAGCTGCTGCAATTGATGGCAAACCAATTGACAATAACTTTAAAGACACGCACACTGAACTTGAAAAAGTTTGGGGATTAAATTATTTTGCTCTACCTCAAGAGGGGATAAAGCTAACTTTAGAAGTCAAGACATCCCAACCAGTAAAAATTAGAGTTGTGGATCAATCAGATGATCTGCCTGAAATTCCAGGTAAATCTTTTCAGCAAAAACCCAACTATATGATGTCTACAGCTTTTAGATTGAGTGATGCAACTCTAGTAAGCAAATACTTTACTTTGTGATGCATAAGTGGCTAGGCAAAATTAAAGTTATGAGTGGAGGCAAGGGAACTTTTAACAGGGAATGGGAACAGTAAAAAAATGTGTAATTAATTTTGTTTAGGTATTTATTTAATCAGAAATTCTGCTAATACTAATTTTTGCGATGAAAGAGGCGATCGCGCAATGATGACAAGGGAGCAAATTTTTTGACGAAACTGAGCATTGTCGGGACTTACACACGAGTTATGGAATAATAAACTGCAAAAAACCGCAAAGAATGCCGAGGTTAGGAAGAAAAGAGGATTTTAGAGAGATTTGGCGTAAGCACTATTTGTGCTGAAATCTTACCCCTGGAGGAAGTTGGTATTGCATCGATTTTCTACTCTAAACGTGAGAGCAAATGACATATGAGCAGATGTGATGCGAATACTTCTGGTAAAAGACGAATTAATACAATTAGTAGCTCCTAACGCGATATTGTCGCAGACAGATCATATCGTGGATGGATTGGAAATGAAGATTGGGTTTTTCCTTTTGCCCTACTGTTTGGTAAGCTGCCACTTTCCCTTGAAGTTCCCCATAGGGTAAGTAGCTGCTATGTGCTATGTGTGTGGTGCTGAGTTAGAGACGCACGTCACAGCAGCTTCCTGTAGAGTAAGATGTGACTTTCATGACGGGGGCTGTCTCACTTACTGCCTTATTTTCAAGATAAGGAAGAAAATTTTTCATTTATTCACCGTTGTTGTCATTTTCCTGTCACATTTGCTCTTAAATATGAAATCAGGAACATAACTCAAGATTCCTCGGTTTTTTATAAATATGCACAAGGATTTTAGTTATGTATTTTCGTTTGATGAAGCAAATTGTGTCTATACTAAGTTTTGCGGTTGCGATCGCAGGATTTAGCGGACTCAACGCTAACGCCCATGCATCCCTTGTATCTACACCAGTTGCCGAACAAAAAGCAACTTCTTTGGCTACTAATCAAAAGATAGCGCAAGGATTTTCACCAGGTAGAGCTACCCGTGGAGGGCGCAGCTATATCGGAGTTGGCGGTAATATTGGCTTGGGCGGCGATACCACTTTAAGTGAAGGTGCCTTTTCTATCATTACCAAAATTGGTTTGGGCAGAAACTTTTCTGTTCGCCCCGCTGCCTTGATTAAAGACAATCCCGTTTTTCTCATTCCTGTGACAGTTGACTTTGTCACTCAATCGGTAACAGGTACGCCCCAACAACAACTGAATGTAGCTCCCTACTTAGGTGCAGGTGCACTGATTTCCACGGGTGACGATGACGATCTGGGCTTTTTGTTGAGCGGCGGTGTTGATGTCCCCTTATCTAATCAATTTACGGCAACGGCTGGAGTAAATGTTGGTTTTATTAATGATACTGAAGTTGGATTGCTACTGGGCGTGGGCTACAACTTTTAGAACTTTCACGCAAGGGTACTTTTAGTGAATAGACGTGAGGATTACGCTTTTGTTCAGCAAGGAGCTACAACCGAAGTAGCAAGCCCAAAGCCATCACTGACATTATTTGATGCGGTTGCTTTAATTGTCGGTATTGTCATAGGCGCAGGTATCTTTGAAACCCCTGCCGTGGTAGCTGCTAATACTGGTAATGGGTTAATAGCACTGTTGTTATGGTTAGTTGGGGGCTTAGTATCTCTAATTGGCGCTTTGTGCTATGCAGAGTTAGCAACTACTTATCCGGATGTGGGAGGTACTTATTATTACCTTAAGCGTGCTTTTGGATTAAATGTTGCCTTTTTGTTTGCCTGGGCGCGAATGACTGTGATTCAAACAGGTTCGATTACTCTGCTAGCATTTATTTTTGGGGATTATCTTTCTGAGGTGTTGCGTCTTGGCACTTTTTCCTCTTCTTTATATGCAGCAGTAGCGATCGCTTTACTTACTGGCTTAAACATTCTTGGTTTACAGCAGGGCAAGTGGATGCAAAACTGGCTAACTGCTGCGAAAGTCATCGGTTTGCTGTTAGTAATTGGCATTGGAATTGTCGCTGTTGGTACTCCTGCTGCTCCTAGTTCACCTCCTCCCCCTACAGAAGGATCTTGGGGACTGGCAATGCTATTTGTTTTATTGTCTTACGGTGGCTGGAATGAAGCAGCTTTTATCTCTGCGGAAATTCAGAATCGACGGCGCAATATTCTGCGATCGCTAATTTGGAGTATAGGCATTATTACCGCTATTTACTTGCTGATTAATGTCGCTTATTTACGGGGTTTGGGATTTGCCCAAATGGCACAGTCACAAGCAGTAGCAGCCGCTTTAATGCGAAACATACTTGGGCAACCAGGAGCGATATTTATCAGTCTTTTGATCGCTATTTCTGCTTTAGGTGCAATCAATGCCACTATTTTTACAGGCGCACGTACAAATTATGCACTAGGGCAAGACTTTTCTTTGTTCGGATTTATGGGACACTGGCAGCAACGTTCCAGCGCTCCTACATCTGCATACCTTTTGCAAGGAGCGATCGCTCTAGTTTTGGTGTTATTAGGTGCCTTCACCCGTAGAGGATTTGAAACGATGGTAGACTACACTGCACCAGTTTTTTGGTTTTTCTTTCTACTTTCAGGAATATCCTTGTTTGTGCTGCGCCGACAAGATCCGAATGTATTACGCCCATTTCGCGTACCTTTATATCCACTAACACCACTACTTTTTTGTTTAGTTTGTGGCTACCTACTTTATTCCAGCTTGGCTTACACCAATGTGGGAGCAATTGTGGGCGTTTTAGTAGTGGCTGCGGGTATACCGTTTTTGGTATGGAACCAGCATCGTTACCGCAGAAGTTAGTGATTAATTCACACAACTTTCCTATTTCTCAGTCTTTAGCACAAATAATTTGCAATTTGTAGTTCAATCTTGATTCAGGATATAAATTATGCAGACAAAAAAATTACTCCTTGGCGTGCTTACTGGAATTAGTGTTGCAAGCTTAAGTATTGCTGGCTGCACTACCCAACAGGATAATGTAGCAGTAGAGTCGCAACAAACACCTGCTTCCACTACCGCAGCACAACAAGAACCAGTTAACAACACTCAAGCCCAAGCACCTGCACCCACTACCACAACACAGCCTCAAGAACGCCCAGCCGATGTTCCCTATGTACCAACGCCCCAGCAAGTTGTAGACAGAATGCTAAAACTTGGGCAGGTGGATAAAAATGATGTTGTTTACGATCTTGGTAGTGGTGACGGGCGAATTCCAATTACTGCTGCTCAGAAATATGGAGCACGGGGAATTGGTATCGACATCGATCCAGAACGTATTCAAGAGGCTAACGAAAATGCTCGTAAGGCAGGAGTAACTGATCGCGTTGAGTTTCGTCAGCAAGACTTATTTCAAACTGACTTGAGTGAAGCAACAGTAGTAACACTCTACTTATTGCCTGATATTAACGTTAAACTCCGTCCCAAGCTGTTGAAGGAACTCAAACCAGGCACTCTTGTAGTTTCTCATGCTTTTGATATGGGTGAGTGGAAACCGGAAAGAGTAGAGCAAGTGGAAGGAAGAACAGTTTACGTTTGGAGAATTCCTAAAAACCCTCCGGCTAATTTACTGTAAATTTGATTACCATCTAGTTTCAAACCAACAAAAAGCCTGGTTACTGTCATGCAACCAGGCTTAAATTTATATTACACAATCACACTACTAAGCACACAATATGTGTCTGTTCACTGACAATAAAATCATTCATCAAAGCCAGATTTAGGCAGTTGTTTGTTCTAAATTGACTTTAACGACTTTATTTTTTTCTGCTTGAGCTTTTGGCAATGTCAGATTCAAAATTCCATCTTTGTATTCTGCTGTAACATTGGTATTTTCAATCCGGGCAGATAGAGGAATTAGACGTTGAAATTTACCATAATAAAATTCGCTCTTGGTAACACCCTTATCTTCAGTTTTAGTTTGTTGCTTGCGTTCACCACTAATGTAAACAGCATCTTCTGTCACTTGCACATCAAGCTCTTTAGCTTCCATTCCTGGAACTTCTAGCTTGAGATGAATAGCATCATCTGTTTCAGAAATTTCAGCAGCAGGAACTCTTGTCAAATCTTTTTCCCATGATGTGTATGGGGCTAAAGTTTCTTCAAATAAACGGTTAAATTGACGTTGTAGAGTGTCAACTTCTCTCCAAGGATTCCAACGAACTAGTGTCATATATCTCCCTCACTTCACTTAGATTTTGTTTAATTAGTTATTACTTAATTTATACTTACATTTTTATATTATGTAGATTTAAAAAAGAGTATATTCGGTTTTTTGTACTAATTTAATCATGATTCCCGTACATTTGTTTCTAATCAAATATTACGGTTTATTCTAGTATTTAAGTTCGGTAAACTCGACTAAAAAATATTGATTTTTTCTTCGTACTCATTCAGTAGCAAGTACGCTTGTTGAGAATGCGATCGCTCCGAAGCTTCTTACCAAAGAAAGTTGAATTCTTCCTTTGGAATGTAGTGCAAGCGATCGCATCAGTCTAAGATGAACCACTAAATCTAAAATCTTAATTACATAGCACAATCACGCACAGGTAAGAAAAAATGACTTATAACAGACAAATTACCTATCCCTTAGCTCAAAGAGAGTATTTAGAGCGTACAGACAAAGGTAAGTTGCTTGCCTATAACCGTCGTGTCAAGCGTTTTAGGGTACAGCAAGCCTTAGAGCGCCGTATTCTCAAAATCATCGCAATTTCCTCACTCCTGAGCACTGGCTTTTTCGCGATCGGTGCATTAGGGTGTTGGGAGCAAGAAATGATCGAAGCCAACACAAAATCGATCATAGCTAGTAAGCAGCACGATTGGCAGATGCGAAAGCATATCTGCTTGGGTTGGATGCTATTTGCCTTTTCTAGCTTTCTTGGCAGTACTTCATTAAGTAAAAAGTCTGCAACGACAGCTAGCAATAGTAGAGATTTTGGAGAGACACGACAATATAAGGCTGTTAATACACGCTAAAGTTTATACCTAAAAGTCAAAAACATGAATGAAGGATTGGCGAATAAAACTTTTCCCTAAGTTCTGATACCTTTTTGGCGAAAAACAGCCCATGCCCAAACCAAAGTCTTACGGATCGCAATTAGCGCACCATTTACAAACATAATTACGACTAGAAAATTCGACAAACTATTTGATGTTCAAAATCATTACTGGCTTTTTAGTAGCCCGCTTGCTTTAGTGCGCCGTTTTTGCCGGGCTGGGCTTTTTCATCATCTAAATCCACTGAAATTACAAACCTCCCTCGCGCTTTATTTGAACTTTTGAGAGATATGACTATTTACGCAGCTTAAATGGATAAAGTCGAATTCAGAGATTGTTTATCTAAGTAATTTATGTAACTTTTAGTATTATTTTTTATATGTACAACTAAGAGATGATAATAATAAATTGATATCAAGATGTAAAAAGTATCCTAATTACTGTTAGAAAAATTCTGATATTGGCACTGACAAATATTTATTTGAGAATTTAATAACATCTTAGTTAAACCACACACAGGAAGTTCTGATATTTATTATGATAGGATCACTTTCTGATAAGTTCGCATGAAATCAGTAAAGACATCCGAACCTGATAAACACGGTGCTTTTAGCATGAGCGCTCCAAAAATCCTAATTGTTGAAAATGAAAAAATTCTAGCTGTATATATTAGGAGAAGTTTACAGAAGTTAGGATACACCGTTTTCGATATTCTCGATTCCGCGGAAGAAGCAATCAACAGAGTAACAGAAATTAATCCAAGCTTAGTATTGCTTGATATTTGCTTGACAGATGTAGCGAATAGCTCCCAAGTGGTAGATATCATTCAAAATCAATTTCAAATACCAGTTTTATTTATAACAGATTATTCTGAATCTAAAATATTACATCAAAATAAATTAAAAGAGCATTTGAGCTACATTATTAAACCATTTACCGAAACAGACTTGCGCGTTGCCATCGAAATTGCTCTTTATAAACACAAAATTCACAAGAAATTACAGTCAGACAAGCAAAGGCTACTGTCAATTATTCATAGTATGAGTTGTGCAGTAGTTGTAACAGATATTAATGCTTGTATTCAAATTATGAATCCAGAAGCAGAAATACTTACTGGTTGCAATGAACATGAGGTACTAGGGAAAAATTTAGTAGAAGTCTTAAATTTAGTCAATCAAGATACAAGAGAAAATCTGAATAACTTAGTTACGCAAGCAATAGAAACAAATACGGTTTTGAGGCTACCAGATAATTGTGTATTAATTGCCAAGGATGGAAGAGAAATATCAATTGGAGATAGTATTGCACCTATTCGCGATAATTTTGGTCAAGTTACAGGCGCAGTTTTAGTTCTTCAAAACATCCAAGAGCGCAAACAGACAGAAGCACAGCTACTCCAAAATGCTTTTTACGACGGACTTACAGCGCTACCCAACCGTGTTTTATTTCTAGATCGTCTCAAACAAGCGCTGGAGCATTGTAAAAGAAGGCAAAACTATCACTTTGCTGTTCTGTTCTTAGATCTGGATGGCTTCAAGGGAATTAACGATCGCTTCGGACACAGCATGGGTGATGATTTTTTGGTTGCGATCGCTCGGCGCTTAGAATCGTGCTTACGCAGTGGCGATACAGTTGCCAGATTTGGTGGTGATGAATTTGCAGTGCTTTTAGAAGATATCAAAGATGTGAGCGATGCTATCAATGTTGCCAAACGGATTCAAGAAACTTTAAAGTTGCCTATTTACCTTAATGGGTATCAATTACTGACAACAGCGAGTATTGGTATTGCTTTGAGCGAAGATGGCTATGAAGAACCAAGAAATCTGTTGCGGGATGCAGATGCTGCTATGTACCGCGCTAAGGAACAAGGCAAAGCAAATTATATCATTTTTGATGAGCGGCTAATTAGTTAAAAATATAACACAAATAATAGTTCAGAGTAGAAGTAAAACGCCGTATGATTCAAGAACAATCTAAAAGCTACAACACCCTCATTTATATAGCTTTGGATTGAATTTATGAGACATAATCTATAAAATTTATGACTGCTTGTGTGTAGTGATATTAAGTGAATAAGAGGATTTTGTTAACAAAATAATAAATTAAATTACGTTTTTTTAGTGAATAAACACAATTAGTTAACACTAAACCAAATAACGTGATTTTTGAGAGTAAATTAGATTAATAGCAAAAATCAATTCCGATCAAGAAGTTATTTCACTTGATATAGCAATGCTTCATCGTCAAACGCCGAAGCTAATGCCAAAAATCTTAGCAAAGTTCAAATTGCCAATAGTAATATTTTTGGCTATTTTGTTGGGTTTTCTTTTCATATCAATTTCACCAGCACAAACCCAACAACCAGTTGTTTTGAATTTATTGATGACAGCCCCCGATGCCCAGCCTTGGAGAGAAGGTATAGTTCAAAGCTTTGAAGAAAAAAACCCTGGTATTCGCATCAATATTGTTGAGGGGCCAAATGCCACAAATTTACTTGAAGACCTTTATACATCAGCTTTTATTTTGGGTGATTCTCCCTACGATCTAGTTAATATGGATGTGATTTGGACACCCAAATTTGCTGCTGCCGGATGGCTACTAGATTTAACAGATCGTACTACAGAAAAAGAATTGGCAGCATTTTCTAAAAAAGATGTAGAGGGAGGGCGTTACGAAGGAAGGCTCTATCGAATTCCCATGCGAAGCGATGTGGGAATGCTCTATTACCGACAAGACTTGCTTCAACAAGCAGGATTTAATCCGCCAGAAACCTTTGCAGATTTGATCAAAATCTCTCAAGCTTTACAACAGAAAGACAAAATTAATTGGGGTTACCTGTGGCAGGGACGTCAATACGAAGGTGCTGCGGCAATGTTTGTAGAAGTTTTAGAAGGCTTCAATGGATATTGGGTAAATCCTGAGACATTAGAAGTAGGACTAGATAAACCAGAAACCCTAAAAGCGATCGCCTTTCTCAAAGACACAATCCAAAAAGGCATTTCTCCACCAGGAGTAACAACATATATAGAAGAAGATACAAGACGCATTTTTCAAAGTGGTCAAGTAGCATTTTTACGCAGCTGGCCGTATGTTTGGCCTCTAGCAAATGCTGAAGACTCTCCGATTAAAGGTAAAATAGCGATTAAGCCGATGGTTAGTGCTTCTGGTCAGAGTGGAGGAGCTTGTTTAGGTGGATGGGGCTTAGGAATATCCAAATCTACTAGACATCCTGAAGAAGCTTGGAAGGCAATTCAATACTTTACTAGTGAAGAAGCACAACGCCAATTCATTTTGCAAGCAGGTTTTGTACCTAGCAGACGTTCATTATTTACAGATCCACAAATTGTTAGTAAATATCCCCACTATCCCCAGTTATTGGAAGTTGTGGATCAGGCTGTTTTGCGTCCCCCTATCGCCCAATATGCCCAAGCATCAGATATTTTGCAACGTTATCTGAGCGCAGCATTAACAAATCGCATGACTCCAGAAACAGCAATGAAAGCTGCTGCTGAGGAAACACGGCGCTTGTTAGGAATTAGGGGCTAGGAAGAGGACAAGGAGACAACGGGACATGGGGACGCAAAGACACGGGGAGACACAAAGCAGAGGGGGAGAATAGCCACTATCCACTCTACGGGCGCGTTTAAAAGATAAATTGTCTGTTTCAACCCAAAGTTAATCAACAAAACCCGCACGCCAGTTGACGCCACTTGACGCCAGTCGCTTCAACGGGGGGAACCCCCAAGGGCGCGCTGGCTCCCTTACTAACAAATGACTAATGACTAATTTACATACAATCCGAAGTCGAGAACAAAGAACAGCATGGATTTTCTTGTTGCCTGCCATAATATTTTTGTTATTTGTATTTGGCTATCCTATTGTTCGTGCCTTTTGGTTAAGTTTATTTACTGAAAATTTGGGAACAAAGCTACAAC
Organism: Chlorogloeopsis sp. ULAP02; assembly: GCF_038404745.2. NCBI lineage: Bacteria > Bacillati > Cyanobacteriota > Cyanophyceae > Nostocales > Chlorogloeopsidaceae > Chlorogloeopsis > Chlorogloeopsis sp. ULAP02. Next base: position 54,842 of record NZ_JAYKTT020000007.1, read on the forward strand.
CTGTATTTTCTGGCTTAGGTAATTATGTGCGCATGGCAGGAGATGGGCGTTTTTGGCAGAGTTTTTGGATCACAACAATATTTACAACTGCCTCAGTGATTGTGGAATTACTGCTAGGACTAGGTATTGCTTTAGTTCTCAATCAAAAGTTTTTTGGACGAGGTACGGTGCGTACCATCGCCATTTTACCTTGGGCATTGCCTACGGCTTTAATTGGTTTGGCATGGGCGTGGATTTTTAATGATCAATTTGGAGTTGTTAATGATATTCTGTTGCGGCTAGGTGTAATTAGAACAGGCATTAATTGGTTAGGAGAACCAACACTGGCATTGATAGCGACAATATTTGCAGACGTGTGGAAGACTACACCTTTTATCAGTATTTTGCTGTTAGCTGGCTTGCAATCAATCTCATCTGATTTATATGAAGCACACACAATTGACGGGGCGACTCCTTGGCAAAGCTTCTACCAAATTACTCTGCCGCTGTTGATGCCACAAATTCTGATCGCTATGCTATTTAGGTTTGCACAAGCTTTCGGGATTTTTGACTTAATTGCTGTAATGACTGGGGGCGGGCCTGGTGGTGCTACAGAAGTGGTATCTCTTTACATTTACTCTACCATCATGCGCTACCTAGATTTTGGCTATGGAGCGGCACTGGTAGTAGTGACATTTCTGTTGTTAGTTGCAGCAGTGGCGATCGCTAGTTTCTTGCTCAGAAAATCTCGCATAACTAGTTAGTAGTTAATTTTTCATTGCTATTAACCATCAATCAATAAAATTGCTATGACTGTAATCCGTGAAGAAATATCTACCAACCCCCAAAACACAACCAAGACCAAAAAGTCTGCCAAACAAATCTTACTTTGGATTGCGATCGCCTTTGTCGTAATTTTCTGCTTGGCACCAGTAATGTGGCAATTACTAACCTCATTTAAGGTGAATGAGGATATTTCTAGAGTACCTACAGTTTATTTTCCAACACGCTTTACTCTCAGTCATTACATTGAGCTATTTGTCCGCCGTCCGTTTTTGCGCTACATTTTAAATAGTGCTTTTGTATCAATTATTTCTACAGCTTTAGCTCTTGTAATTGGCGCACCTGCCGCTTATGCCCTAGCAAGATTGCGTCCTTGGGGTGGCAGAGTGATTTTAGCAAGTGTTTTAATTGTAACTTTATTTCCTGGAATCTTACTGTTTTTAGGACTATTAGAAATTATCCAAGCATTACGCCTGGGCAATAATTATTTAGCTTTGATTATTCCCTATACAGCAATTAATTTACCTTTAACAATCTTAGTTTTACGCAGTTTTTTTCAACAATTACCAAAAGATTTAGAAGATTCTGCCAGAGTTGATGGTTACAGTACTTGGCAAATGTTAGTACAAATCCTATTACCAATGACAGTACCAGCGTTGGTAACAACAGGAATTTTAACGTTTATTTTTGCTTGGAATGAGTTTATCTTTGCCCTCACATTTATCACTCGTGAAGAGATGAAAACTATTCCTGTAGCGGCTGCTCAACTCAGTGGTGCAACAACATTTGAAATTCCCTACGGCCCCATTGCCGCTGCTACTGTTGTAGGAACATTCCCATTAGTTTTACTAGTTTTGTTTTTCCAGCGCAAAATTGTTCAAGGACTAACTGCTGGTGCAGTCAAGGGATAGGAGTTAGTGGTTAGTAGTTAGTGGTTCTCCCGATCTCCTCTGCCTCTGTGCTTTGTGTCTCCCCTTGTCCCCATGTCTTTGTGTCCTCTATCTCCTAAACAATATGGCAAAACTGGAATTGAGAAATTTAAATAAAACTTATTCTCCCAAAGTTGTCCCGGTTAAAGATGTTAGTTTAACTGTAGATAACAATGAATTTCTGACTTTACTTGGGCCAAGTGGCTGTGGTAAGTCTACAACTTTGAGAATGATTGCCGGATTAGAAGAGGTGACTCGTGGTCATATTCTTCTTGGTAAAGAGGATATTACCTTTAAGCGACCAGGCGATCGCAATATGGCAATGGTATTTCAAAGCTATGCCCTTTATCCTCACATGACAGTATACGAAAACCTTGCCTCTGGACTGAAATTGAAAAAAGTTCCTCGTGCCGAAATTAAGCAAAGAGTGGCAGAAGTTGCAGAAATTTTAGGATTAGAAGAATTATTACAACGCAAACCCGGACAATTATCTGGGGGACAAAGGCAACGGGTGGCAGTCGGGCGGGCATTGGTACGTCAAGCCCAAGTGTATTTGTTGGATGAACCTCTAAGTAACTTAGATGCGCTACTTCGAGAAAGAGTTCGCGCTGATATCAAGCAAATATTTGCTGCCCAAAAAGTACCAGTAGTCTATGTCACCCACGATCAAACAGAAGCGATGACGCTTTCTACTAAAGTTGCAGTTTTAAATAATGGTTATGTGCAACAACTCGATCCACCCGCACGCATCTATAATTATCCAGCCAATTTGTTTGTCGCTGGTTTTGTAGGTAGCCCACAAATGAATTTACTCACCCTTCCCTGCCAAGAACGCTACGCTGTGTTGGGTGATTTTCACATTCCTCTACCAGATATCCCAACGGTTCCAGCCCAAATTGTCTTGGGAATTCGTCCAGAACACGTCCGCATAGCCCAAGCTGGGGATACACATACTATTAAAGGTAGAGTATATCTCGTAGAAAACTTGGGAATGCACAATTTGGTAAGTGTGAGTGTTGGCAGTTCGCAAACACAAGCTTTAATCTTGCGTGCTTTATTACCCACAGACCAAAATTGGAGTAATGAGGAAATTACCCTGGCTTTGCCACACCAAAATATTCACTGGTTTGATGTAGAGTCGGGTGATGCTCTCGTCAGAAGGAGTGAGAGTGTGTGAAATAATTTATTTTCTAAACCCACCCCTAAAAAACAAGTACGGGCGGGTTTTAACAATAATCTCTCTAGGATCACGAAAATTTCAATAAACCCTCCCCTAGTAACTACTAACGACTAAACACTAACTATCTTTTTGGTGTTGCATCACCGAATTTAATTAATAAAGCGATCGCAATACTAACCGTCAAAATCAATATCGTACTTAAAGCGGAACCAAATCCCCAATTTTGGGTAGCTCCGAGAAATTGGTTATAAACTAACCGCGCAACTGTCATACTAGAAGCTCCACCGAGTAATTCTGGATTGACAAAATCTCCTAAGCCAGTAATAAACACCAGAAAAGAACCGGCAGCAATGCCAGTGAAAGTTTGGGGTACGGTGACTTTCCAAAAAGCTTTAGCGGGATTTGCACCTAAATCTGCGGCAGCTTCTAACAAACGTTGATCTAGTTTTTCTAGGGAAGCGTATAAAATCAAAACCATGTAAGGCAGCAAGCTGTAGCTCATACCAATTAATACAGCTGGGCTGCTGTTGAGCAAATCCAAGGCAGACAACCCTAAACTAGTTAAAACAGTGTTAAGTAAACCTGTAGGACGCAAAATTGTAATCCAGGCATAGGAGCGCAGCAAGGAAGAAGTCCACAACGGTAACACAAAGCCAATCAGAAGTAAATTCCGCCAGCGTCTTGGTGCCATCTGAGCAATCCAATAGGCAACAGGAAAGCCTAAAATCAAACAAATTATTGTAGTACCGACAGCAAAAAATAGCGATCGCCCAATAACTCGCAGGTACAAGGGATCTAAAATCCGGATATAGTTATCAAATCCACTGGGAATTACCAAATCTCCCGGCCGAATTCCAGGCACTAAACTTAACTCAATAATTAGTAGTGTTGGCAGTACCAACAGCAGTAACAACCAAATTCCTGCCGGAGCTAGTAATATTAGGGGTTGCAACCAGCCGAGCAGAGAATGCCGCCATCTCGATACTGTGGTAATTTCGCCATTAGAATTCATTTGTCCTTATTTCCTTCTGCCTACCTACGGAAGCCGTACCTACCCTACCCTGCGGGAACCCCTTTTGGGGAACGGGAACAGCTTCGCTGAACGGAAGCCGCTAGCTAACGCAACGCCTGACGGCGAACGCGTCTACCGCGTCTACTGCCTCTGCCTTCTGCCCTCTGCCTTTTTCAAGACAGCTAGCTACTGGTTAATTCCGTCCAATAGCGATCATAAACTTCTTCAATTTGCCCCAAAGGAGTAATACGTTCGCATTTTTCTAACAAATCTTCTGAAGGAAAAATGTCGGTATTTGATTGAATTTTCTGGGGTAATAACTCAAAAGCAGCACGATTGGGAGTAGCAACTGTAAGGAGCTGGCTAGTTTTTGCTGCAATCTCTGGTTGTAACATAAAGTTTAACCAAGTATAAGCACCATCAGGATTAGGTGCTGTTTTGAGAATAGCTATTGTATCAGTCCATAAAGAAGAACCACTTTTGGGAAGCACATACTTTAACTTTGGGTTTTCTTGACTTATGTTCACACCATCTAAGGAATAACACATTGCAATACTTAAATCACCCGCTACAATTTTATGACGCCAAGCATCAGTATCAAAGGCACTAATTATCGGTTTTAGTTCCTTTAATTTTTCATAAGCCTGTCTAATTTCATTTTCATTTTTTGAATTATAAGAATAGCCCAACATCCGCAATACCGCACCCATCACTTCCCGCACATCATTGAGTAAAGTCACACGTTTATTGAGTAGCTCTTTATTTTGCCAAAGATAGTCCCAATCTTGTGGTGGTGTTTTAATAATTTCAGAATTATAAATTAAACCCGTTGTTCCCCAACTATATGGAATACTGTATTGGTTGCTTGCATCATATGTAGGATTTTGAAATTGAGGAAATAAATTATCTAAACCAGTTAAAAATTGATGATTTAGTTGTGTCAATAATCCCTTTTCCACCATTTTCTGCACCATATAGTCAGATGGATAAACCACGCTGTAAGAGCCTCCACCTCCAGCTTGGAGTTTAGCCAACATAACTTCATTAGAATCATATAAATCTGCAATTATTTTAATCCCAGTTTGAGTGGTAAAAGTTTTTAATAATTCTTGGTTTGTATATTGTGTCCAAGTATAAATATTAAGTCGATCCCGTGAACCTCTATTGGTGGAAGAAGCTCGCACATCAGCAAGTCTCCAACCACAACCTGCTAAAGATAAGCCAGAAAGTGCTGTTATAACTTGTAAAAATTGCCGTCTGTTAGTCATTTAACTTCAGGGACTAATAGCTAAACAATCTGTTTCATTCCACCAAGCATAAATAGGTGTATCTGAATCTGGTAGGGAGCCAAAAGTATTAGGCTGCATCACGGTAATACGCACACCTTTTTTCATTTCGACCACATAATTAATATGGGTTCCTAAATACATAACATTAATAAGTCGCCCCTCAAAGCAGTTATTCTGTGTATTCGGTCTATAAAGTGTAAGCTGAATTTTTTCTGGACGAACGCTTACTGCCACTGTTTGTGATAATTCAACAGGTGTATCAGTAGCACGGGAAACGGTAATTTTAAGTCCTGTTTTAGTTAAAATTTGAATGTGAGAAGGGTATACTTCTACAACTTCACCCTCAAATAAATTCGTATCACCGATAAAATCAGCAACAAAAGCTGTTTGAGGTTTTTCGTAAATTTCGCTGGGTGTACCAATTTGCTCAATTTTGCCATGATTCATGACGGCAATGCGATCGCTCAACGATAGAGCTTCCTGTTGATCGTGAGTAACCATGATAAAAGTTACACCCAGTTCTTTGTGTAGATTTGACAGTTCTACCTGCATTTCTTTACGCAGTTTCAAATCTAAGGCTCCCAAAGGTTCATCTAACAGCAAGACGGCAGGACGATTGACTAACGCCCGTGCCAACGCCACCCGCTGCTGTTGTCCACCAGAAAGTTGACACGGTAAGCGCGATCGCAAGCCTTCCATTTTCACTAGTTTCAAAGCTTCTTTAACTCTGCCTTCAATTTCAGATTTACGTATTTTTTTTAACCGTAATCCAAAGGCAATGTTATCCCACACATTTAAGTGGTTAAATAACGCATAACTTTGAAATACAGTATTAACTGGTCGGCGGTAAGGAGGAACATTAGTCATGGACTGACCTTGGATCAAAACTTTACCAGCATCAGCCCTTTCAAATCCACCGATCAAACGTAGTGTGGTAGTCTTACCACAACCAGATGGGCCAAGAATACTGAAAAATTCTCCTTGTCTAACATCCAAGTCTATCCCGTGTACCGCAGGTTCTTGATTAAAAAACTTAAAAACGTTACGCAGTTCCACATCAAGGGTATCAAAATTCATTACTTCCCCCTGATTTTGCGTCAAGCTAGAGGCCATAGTCCTAAAATAAGAAAACTATATAGTTTTACGTATTGTTACAAAATCATGTAGTTTGTTAAGCAGACTACACACCAGACTTGGGTACATTTTATCTGGTAAGACAACATTATTTATTTAGACATATACTTTCGTAGATTTTTAGCTTTCAATTTATGCACCTTATGCACCAAATGAGCGTAATTGTATACAGGTAATCATAGTATCCAAATCATTTTTTGTCTTATATTTTTATTAAAATTACCTTTTAAACAAGATAAAAATATACACTTAGATTAAGTATAATCACTAAAATATGATCATCGGTTGGAAAATATCATCCGTCAGATGAGTATCGAAAAAGCATATGACAAAGATACACAGGTTGCAGGTGTTCAGATCTCTAACTTCTTTAGAGAAGTCGAGGATCTATAACTTCTCATAATGTTGCGTGAGGCGAAAATAACTAACCAAGTGAAGAAAGCTAAAAAGCCCGTTAAACAATCAGTCTTATTTTTCGTAACAAAAAAATTAATATAGTTTATTGGCTTGGCTACTTACCTAAAACTAGGTTTATCATATACCACAAGTCGACTGGTAACTCCGCACTGTCTGAGTTTTTTGCTTCATACAGTTATCTAACTAGTATTTTAGTATACATAATTGTGTAAATCTTATAAATAATTATTTGTTGTATGCCATCATTACAAATTCCTCTACTTGGCAATTCCAAAGAAAAGCGTACCGTTGGACGCAATTCCCAATCCGTATTTTTAATTCTATTTACGCTACTTTTGACAAGCGGCATTCTGGCACGTTTGGTATATTTGCAAATTATCCAAGGCTCAACTCATCGACAACAAGCAGAGTCGAATCGAATTAGGTTATTGCTTAAGCAACCGGAACGAGGCAACGTTTTTGACCGTAATGGTAGACTCTTAGCAACGACTCGCTATCCTCATTCCGTGTATTTGTGGCCAATGGCTCATAAAAAACAATCTTGGTCACAAATAAGTATACGCTTATCTCAAATTCTGGGTATGTCTCTAGAAGAAATTGAAAATAAGCTGAAAGAGGCAGGCCCAAACGCTTCTAGTCTTGTGCGAATTAAGCGCGACCTGGAACTAGACGAAATTACCGCTTTAAAGGAATATGAAAATGAACTTGACGATGTGGAAGTACATACAGAAGCTGTTCGTTACTATCCACATGGGAAGGAATTTGCTCATGTACTTGGTTATACGCGTGAACTAACAGCTGAACAGTTAAAAGAGAAAAAAGACAAAGGTTATCGCCTTGGAGATGTCATCGGTCAGATGGGAATTGAAAAGGCTTTTGAAAATGTGCTACGGGGGGAATGGGGCGGTCAGCAGGTAGAAGTAGATAGTAACGGTCGTCCACTGCGGATTTTAGGAGAGAAACAGGCACAACCCGGTGATGATATCCGCTTGACTATAGATTGGAATGTGCAAATGGCTGCCGAAAAAGCTCTCGCGCAGCGTAATGGCACGGTTATTGCCATGAATCCGCAGAATGGGGCAATTTTAGCGATGGTGTCTCATCCTACCTTTGACCCAAATGTTTTCTCTAAGCAAAAAGCTTCTCAGAAAGAATTGCAACAAATTCTACTAGGTGCAGATCATCCATTGCTTAATCGCGCTCTTCAAGCTTATCCTCCAGCTAGTACTTTCAAAATTGTTACCACCACAGCTGGACTAGAGTCGGGGAAATTTTCGCCGCAGACAGTACTACAAACCTACGGTTCCCTTAGCTTTGGAGGTTACCGATTTAATGAGTGGAATCACGCCGGATTTGGTGCGTTAGGATTTGCGCGGGCGATCGCTATGAGTAGCGATACTTTTTTCTACCAAGTCGGTGCGAGAGTAGGTGGTTCCACTTTGATCAATTGGACTCGCAAGTATGGTTTCGGCAAGAAAACTGGGTTTGAATTCGCTTCAGAAGAATCAAAAGGTTTTGTTCCAGACGAAGCATGGAAACGAAAAGCCTGGAAAATGCCTTGGACGGTTGGCGATTCAGTAAATATGTCAATCGGGCAAGGAGCACTACTAGCTACACCACTGCAAGTCGCGGTTATGTTTGCTGTACCTGCCAATGGTGGCTACCGAGTTCAACCGCATTTACTTAAAGATAATGAACAAGCAAAATCATGGCGTGAGCAGATTGATATGAAACCGTCAACCACTAAAATTCTCCGCGAAGGATTGCGGAAAGTGGTTGCAGAAGGTACAGGTAGAGCTTTAAATGTGCCAACGCTTCCTCCTGTCGCAGGCAAAACCGGAACTGCCGAAGCATGGAAACGTAATGGGATCAAAGCTAATCATGCTTGGTTTGGAGGCTATGCTCCCGCCAATAATCCCGAAATTTTAGTCGTAGCCTTCGCAGAACATTCCGGTGGTGGCGGTGGTAGCGTTGCCGGGCCGATCGCGCTAAAAGTAATGGAAGAGTATTTCCACAAAAAATATCCAGGCAAGTACAAGAAACCAGAGCCTTAAAAATAAGGCAGAGGGCAGTCGTTATAAAACAAGTTTCAATACCAGGTATGAAAAAGGTATTTTCCTCTACAACGCCACATGCTTTATGCCGGGAAACCCGTCCACCGCAGTGGCTCCCCCACACCCTTACACCCCTCTTTCAAGGCAGAGGGCAGAAGGTGAAAAGCTGAACCTATCTGAATTTCTGGACTAAGCATCTTACTTTTCAGTATATTTATTGTCTATCCACATAAAACCCCAATGATGACATCGCAGATAGGAAATCACCCCTGCGATTTTTTTGCTGATTGCTTGCAACATAAAGTCATAACGACTATGATTTAAATTATATAGATTAAATGAAAAACCCTAGATATGGAAAGCCTTGTTATCGGTGCAATTGCTAGTTTAGGTGCAGGACTTGCTACAGTAGTTGGTGCTTTGCCGATTTTGCTACCAATTAATCTCACGCAGCGAGTGCAAGGAATAATGCTGGGGTTTGGTGGGGGAGTGATGTTAGCAGCGACATCGTTCTCATTGATTGTACCGGGAACTGAGGCAGCGATCGCTCAAGGAACATCAAAACCTATTGCTGCTTTAATTATTGTTGCTGGTATGCTCTTAGGCGGAGTATTTTTGCAAATAGTACATCGGTTTTTACCCCACGAACATTTTTTCAAGGGGAAAGAAAATCACCGTGGGAAAAATCTAAAGCGAATTTGGCTATTTATTGCCGCAATTACTATTCACAACTTTCCCGAAGGATTAGCTGTGGGAGTAAATTTTGGTAACAACAATATTACTGACGGAATTCCTGTCGCTTTGGGTATAGGCTTGCAAAATATTCCAGAAGGTTTAGTAGTGGCATTATCTTTAGTGAGCGAGCAATATTCAGCAGCTTATGCATTGTGGGTTTCCTTGCTGACAGGTTTAGTTGAACCAATTGGCGGTTTGATTGGTGCAGGAATAGTAAGTATTGCTAACTTTATTTTGCCTTGGGCGATGGCATTTGCAGCAGGAGCAATGTTATTTGTCATTAGTGATGAAATTATCCCCGAATCTCATCGTAAAGGATTAGAAAAAGAAGGAACTATCGGTGTAATGTTGGGCTTTGTAGTCATGATGTTTTTGGATGTCTCATTAGGGTAAGAAAAGAATAGTGATTTGTTGAACTGTAATCAGCTATTACCTATTCTCTATTTCTAAATCAGGAGTAGATATGAATTTTATTCGCTTTGAACATATTAATCTTGGTTGCAAAAATATTAGCGACAGCAAGAAGTTTTACCAAACTTTATTTCCTGATTGGTATGTACGTGCTGATGGTGTATTTAACGGCAGATACTGGATGCATTTAGGTAATCATCAATTTTATCTTGCCTTAAATGATGAGACTGAGCAAGAACGTGTCCATACTGCTTATGAAAATATTGGCATCAACCACGTTGGTTTTGTAATTAAAGATGGTGATGCAATGAAAAAAACACTTGCAGATGCAGGCATTGAATATTACACAATGTCAGCACCAGAAACAAAACATAGAATCTATGTCAACGATCCCGATGGCAACGAAATTGAACTCGTGGAATACAACCTAGATTACGAACTTAAATAACTAAATCGTAGGGTGTGTTACGGCTTTAGCCTAACGCACCTAAATAAAGATTACTAAACTACTAAACCAGAGAATCCGAACATGACAACACCAAAAATTACAGTAGTAACAGGTGGAAATCGCGGTTTAGGATTTGAAGCTTCTCGCCAATTAGCAAAAAAGGGACATCAAGTAATTCTTACTAGCCGTGATTTGTGTGGTTGGCAACTCTTGAAGATGGTAGTCCAACAGGTGGATTTTTCCGGGATAGAAAACCAATTGCTTGGTAGTAGATTAATTTTATACTTGAGTTCTAGATAAACACTAACTTAATTAAATTACACAAAAATTGATAAAAAACTCTATTGCCTATTTCCTAGCCTAAGCGCTTAGGCGCGCTTATTTCAAGTTAGAAGAAGACATTGATTGACTGTTTCAACGTCTGAGTATATGTTTATTAGTAAAGTGGGAAGATAGCCTAATTCAATCCGGCATGATAGTTGAAAAACCTTAATCCTGGATCAGAAGCGGAGGAACCAATTTTTGGGGCGAATCTCAAAGTGAGAGAGACACCTTCCAGTCTTAGCCCGTCAGCTAACTCCGTCGGCATTGGAAGGAGTACCTTTGACACTTGCTTGCTCTAAGTTCAGTGTCCTTGCGGTCTCCTAGCTGACATTGCTATTAACATTGGCAGTGACAGATGTCTGTTTATTAACCCACCTCGCCAACCGCTACAAAAATACAGAGGCTAGGATGATTAATTACAAGCAATGGGTTTTAGTTACAACAAAAGAATCGAGCGGTATTGCTGTTGACTATACAGATCCAGAAGGAAATCAGTACAGTGAGCCTTTTTGTTTTCCAACAGAAGCTGAAGCACTCAGATACGGTAGAATTTGCGTTGACAGATTGCTCAAATTAAAATCTCAATCCTGCAAACAAGTGTGTTAGTAACTGATTATCTTATCAAATAAGGTAACTGGAACATAAAAATTAACACACTGATTAATTTTTTCGTTAACACAACTGTTGCATCAGAACTTAGGAGGAGAAATGCCTATCAAAAATCGCGCTTTCTTTACTGATGTAGACTTTTTCCCTGACAATCAATTCAAGTTAATTGGAGAGTGTGCAGGCAAAAAACTTTTACTTATAGGTAAAACCAAAGCCTACGGCGATCCAATTGTGGCAACAAGCCAGACAGATGAACCAAGTCATGAAGATTTATATGCTTCTGATCTTTACGAATTAATGAAGTTTGGTCAAGAGCCTGTTGAAGTTACTGGAGAAATTTAAAGATACTCAGAAAAAGATAGTTAAAAGTTAAGGTTGTCATTAGCAACCAGCATTTTGGGTGACTACCCTTTGGGTAGTCGCTAAATATTTATGTGTCTAGCGTTAACTTGTCATGACTAGCATTCATTAGTTTTTGGTAACAGTTATAACTATTTTCACATTCTTGAACCTGTATTGGTTTTAGTCTCATCTGCGTACTTATAAGTTCGAGTTAGCCAAGCTACTATATAAAGTCAACTTAACTACATACATCATGCTGAATCATTAAGAAACCAGTTTAATTCTGGTCAAAAATTCTGTTAGTTTTCTTAAAAAAAGTATTGTCTCTATTGTTAAGTTGACATACTTTTTTACATTTACTTTGAGATGACAGTAGTTTTTAAACTCCTCAGAATTACTTAATCTAAAATACTAATATAGATATTACAGCCATTTTCAGGTGAATAGACCAAATAATACTGTAAGGGCGGATTTTGTTTCAATCTCTAGCTTAAACCGAAAAGATATCTGCTAAACTCGCACGCCAGTTGACGCCAGTCGCTACAACGCGCTGGCTCACCACCGCACTGGCTCCCCGACAAAAAATTGTGGTTCAAATAAATGAAATTTGCTGTAACTTTACTACTTTTAAACATCCTTGTAAAATAAACCGACCGAAATATATTCAAAAGATTAAATATGTATAAAAAATTGATAATAACAACCCTGAGTTTATTATTCGCAACATCAGCACCAAGTTTAGCTCAGGCAGAAACCGTGATGCAAAAAGTAGCACGGACAGGTGTACTAACAGCAGGCACCAGTAAAGATGCAATCCCCTTTGCTTATGCTGATGGGAAGGGACAGTTAGTCGGCTACTCCATAGATATGCTGAATTTAATTAAAGAGCAGTTAGAAAAAGAACTAGGAAGAAAAATTCAATTGAAATTGGTGCCACTGACACCTGCACAAAGGATTCCCAAAATACTCAACCAACAAGTTGATATTGTTTGCGATGCTAGTAGCTTTACGTGGGAACGCGACAAAAAGGTAGATTTCTCACTTAGCTACGGTGCTACTGGTACTCAGTTATTGGTAAAGAAAGGAAGTAATCTTGGTTCACCTGAATCTTTGATTGGTAAGCGTGTTGGTGTATTAAAACAAACTACTAATGAATTAGCAATTAAGCGATCGCAACCTCAAGCTCAACTAATCTTTCTCAAAGACAGAGCGGAGGGATACGCTGCCTTGCAACAGGGAAAAATAGATGCTTTGGCGTCAGACAGTATTTTGATAGAGGGATGGTTAGAAACAACTAAAAATCAAGATGCGTTCCAAATTGTACCCGATCGCCCTTATTCCAGCGAAGGTATTGCCTGTATGCTTCCTGAGAATAACTCTAAGTTCCTTGATGCAGTGAACTATACCCTGTACAAATTTATGCAAGGATTTGTGGATGGAGAAAAACGATATGTAGCTATATTTGACCGTTGGTTTGGCTCAAATGGTGTCGTGTTTCTGAATAGAGATTTGCGCGATTTAACAATTGAAACCATGCAAATAGTGATCGAATCCCGTGAAGAAATTCCCAAGAGCGAACTTTAAAGAAGGCATACAACAAGCTTCGTTACGATTATTTACATTAATTAATGTACCCAGAACGTAAAACTACTTATAGCACTACTAATGACAGAGGAATCATCAAAAGTACCTTTATAAGCTAATGATGTACTAGGTCGTCTATAGTGCTAACTAAGATTGTCTCCCTCTGAGAATATTTCTATCTCCCATAGACAAATGGTTTTCTCCTCTAACCTCGGTTGATAGCCGAGGTTTTTTATAGTTAGATTTGCCTTTGATACTCAAGTCGTATATGTTTAACATCAGGCTGCTCTGGGTCCATTAATAAAGTACGGCGAACTTCACATAGTCCCAATTCTGCAAACTGAGCAAGTTCTAAGTTAGATAATGGCCAAGGAGGGCCATCAGGTTCTGTTTCTGTCTCGCGAAATCGATTAATCAGCAACAACGTACCTCCAATAGCGACTAAAGAAGCTACTGCTCGAATGGCACAGGAACGCACACTTAAAGGTAAAGCTTGCAGATTTCTAGATTCAACAACTAAATCAAAAGTATGATGCCATTGTGAGGGAATATCTAATAAATCTGCGATCGCATAAGTCACCAGTGAATCAGGAAATCGTTGTCTACACCAGGCTATAGCTGTGGGGGAAATATCAAAAGCAGTTACCCGAAATCCTAATTCTGCTAAAGCCTCCGCATCATCTCCTAAACCACAACCAATTACTATAGCTGAACTTCCTTGGCTTTGAGGGCTATAAGTCAGTAACCAATTTTGCAAATAGGGGTTTACAGTTAACTTTGCCCAAGGAATTTGGGTTATATCCCCCTGCGCTTCAGTATATAAAACTTCAAACCATGCCGACGGATCTGATTTGCTTAGGGCTTCGGTAGCTAACTGTTTTACCTTCTGTCGTAAATCTTGTGGTTGTTTTTCAAACATACAAATATCTCCGATTTGCTTTGTTAGCCGTAATTACAGGTAATCAGCTACATATCATCGGAACTCTAAATAAAATATAGTAAGCGATCGCCAAAGGAATCTTTACTACCACAGGTACATTCCCATAGCGATCGCCATGCAGATGCAGGAGTTGTTACTCTTCCACATCCACCCAGATACTTCCTTCCTCAACCCGCACAGGAAAAACTGGCAGTACCTTTTGTTGCGAAATCATACCCATTGCCTTACCTACAACAGGCGGCCAAACAATCCATTCTTTAACTTCACCAGTACGCAAATCAAAAGCACTACGATGCCAAGGACAAACAATCGCCCCGTCTTCAGTAATTTTACTTTTCTTTAAAGATAATTTTAGATGAGGACAGGCATTCTCAACTGCATAAAGCTGGTCTTCGTGGTTCAACAGCAAAATATTCCGGTTACCAACTTTTACTACTTGTCGTGCGCCTGGAGAAAGTGCGTCAGATGAAAGAACTTTTGTCCAACTCATGAGAATCTCCTCTCTATTAAATTAGCCAGCTTTGAGCAACATGATCCTGTAATTCCACGCTTTCCCTGACACAGGCCAAGTATGGATGAAAGCACAGAAGCAACTTTGTATTTTACAACGCTACTCACCCTGCATTTACAACCGTAGTTTGAGGTAGGTAAGGCACCCAATCCTACTTAAGTAAGAAAAGAGCTTAATTTCCTCGCAAGGTATTGTAAAGTTTAGTAAACGTGTGTTAATGTATTGTT
>NZ_JAYKTT020000008.1:0-7439 GCF_038404745.2 Chlorogloeopsis sp. ULAP02
TCATGTTCAATAAATACCAAAAGATACATCATTATTTTGTTTTGTTTAACCCTATTACATATATATTTGTAGTGCCTATATTAGGGTTAATGATTGGCTTACCCTACTTTTTCCGCTCATCTAAAATTGAAGAACCTCCTAAGCTTATAACAGCACAAGACTTTGTGGATTATAGTGAAAAAATTTTAGCTAATAAGTTGTTCGGCGTTGATATTGATGGTAATAGAATTGAAGTATGTACAAAAGCGTTATCTTACCTTAACCAGGGATTGAAACTCGATCCAAATAACGCTCAAGGTTACGCAGTAAGGGGACTAGTTCAAGATTGTCTCAATAAATACAAAGCGAGTATATTCGATTTACAAAAAGCGAAGAACCTCTATCAATCTCAAGGGAAAGTTCAAGACGTTGAGCTAACTGAGAGTACGATTAAAAGTATTAAAGAGAAATACAAAGCTAGATAAGTAGGGGAATTAGGATGCTTTTTGTATGTTTTAAGGTAAAGGAGGGATGATTATTATCTCCCTTGCTTCTTTATTTTAGGTTCTCTGTTTCAGAATAGTTCTTCTATCTGTGCTAACAGACGATTGATTTTATTTGTTATCTTTTTGTCATTTTCTAGAAGTTTCCTGTGTTTTTTTAATAGTCCTTGTACATTTTTTCCTCTTGATGCTAGCTGTTGAAAAGGGGTTTCTTCTTTATCTGTTTTACCTGCTTCTAGAACATCCTCTACTATCTCTTTTATCTGCGATAGTGACAATCCTTCATCAATCGCCTGCTTTATTATTTTCTCCCTCGCTTGTTCATTCTTTACCCGTGCGATCGCATGGGCTTTGGTATATTCTAACTGCCCTCTTATGAGGACATCCTGGATATCGCTTGGTAGTTTAAGTAAAGGTAGGCGCGTTGTGACAAACGATTGCCAGGTAATTTTGCCAAATTTAGAGAACAAGTCTTGTATGGTAAGACTTTCATCGCTCCCCAAAACGTTTTGGGGAACTTTATTTTTTTCCTCATCTAGCATTCTGTTTAGAAGATAAACTATATTCTTTTGGTCAAGATTCAAAATAGCTGCGAGTAGTTCGAGAATGCCAATGGTTTCCTCATAAGCGTTGAGGTCTTCGCGTTGGAGGTTTTCGACCAAGCGGATGCGAACAGCAGCATTCTCATCGCAGTCGATTATATTGACGGGAATTTTTTCTAGTCCGGCTAGTTTGCTTGCTCGCAGGCGACGTTCACCAGCAACTAGTTCAAATTCGTTACTACTTGTGGATCTAACTACAATAGGGGAAAGCAACCCATTTTCTTTAATATTTTCTGCAAGAGATTGAATTTTTTGCGGATCAAAGTACCGACGGGGTTGTGATGGGGGAAGGATAATTGAATCTATTGAGAGGGTAGTAGTGTTTTTGTTGTCTGAATCTTCTTGGCTAGCGCCACTAAATAAATCATCGAGTGCGTTTTTATCGTATGCTTTGAGTTCAACTTGTTTAGTCATATTTATAGTTTTATAAGGTAATTTGCGATTTCTTCTAAGATACTAACTGCTGGGTGATTTTTCTTCCACAGAGCAAGCGGGAGATGTGCTTGTGATGCACTTGGAAAGTCTATCGAATTGGGAATGGGTGTAGTTATGTGCGCCCGTCCTTCGATTTGTTTTTTAATGGCTTCGAGGATACCTGATTGTTGAAGGGTGCGTTTGTCATATTGGGTTGGGATAAAAGCTGCGATTTGTAAATCTTTATGTCCTCCTTTCTTAAGACGGGCAATTGTTGTTAGCAATTGTTCTGTAGCAGCATAGCACTTATATTCTGTCTGTACTGGTATCAGGATGTGGGTAGCTGCCATTACACTCATAATGCTTAGATATCCCAGTGAGGGAGGGCAATCAATTAAGATGTAATCATATTCGCCGACTATTGGTTCAAGTGCAAACTTGAGTTTTTGTCGAGCGTCAGTTGTGATATCGCGTCCTAGTTCGATTTCAGCTCCGGTTAGAGCATTATTGCTGGGTACAAGATACATATTATGGATAGGTTGGTGCCAAATGTATAGCGGCCCGCGTTCGGTGATAGCAGCATATATTGTCTGCTCATCTTTTAGCTCCTTGGGTTCTATTCCCATAAAGGTTGTCAGACTTGCTTGTGGGTCCATATCTATAAGCAAGACTCGGTGTTTTTGAGCAAGATGATACCCAATATTATGAACTGTGGTAGTCTTACCAGCTCCACCAGACTGGTTGAATGCGGCAATTATTTTAGTGTTCTTTTTTGGCATTTTCAAGGGTGTTTTTTAACTCATTTGAAGTGATTCTATCAAAGTCTTCTTAATAAAGAGTAAAAAAATAATGCCAATATGAGTCTCTATACCGACTCATAATGACATTATTCTTAATTCTTAAAGTGGATACTTAAGTATTCATATTAGTATCCACTTTAAAAAGGAGGTTCATCACCTAGATTATTGTTATTTTCACTGGAAATATTCTCCTCCAGATCTTGTGCGAAATCAGGAGATTTTTCTTGTGTAGCTCCAAAATGTGCTAATTCTTGGAGGGTTTTTCCGGTGGGGATAAATCCTCTAATTACGAGGGTAGCTACTTTTTCTTTATAGTTTTCCTGTTCGTTAATTTGTAAATCGATGTACCCGTTAGCTATCCCTTGGCAGTTTTCCCCACTCCCTTTTATATCTACAGCAGGAGTACCTTTAGCACGATAGGGGATTTCATCTACTACCATGCCGTCTTTACCCCGATAACTAAAACTAGCTACCCCATGACAAATGAGTGAACCTTCTCTGTCATGGGTCTCATTAATATTTTCGATTGTTAATGTCAAATTGGTTTCTATCATTTTATAGTGTTCCTATTTACTAATCGAACAATGCCCCCAAGCAAGAACTTTCTACTAAGGGCTATTTTTGAATGCAAAATTCTTTTAGAAATTTGCGTTAGCTATGTTCGCAGTTTGTTTGTCTTCTAAGGAAGATTTATCTTCACTGCGAGGAGAGCTTAACAGTTCGATTTTTTGGACAGTTACTACAGGTTTAGACCTCATAGTTCCTGAATTTTTATCCGTCCACCTATCGAAGCTAAATTCGCCTAATACAGCAATTTGGGTTCCCTTTTTGACATAATTTGCAATTACCTCTGCGGTTGCTCCCCAGGCGGTAAGGTCAAACCAAAGTGGAGTTTCACTTTTATAGGGAGGCCGCACTGCAACTGAAATAGATGCTTTGACAGCCCCACTCTCGAAGTAGCGGACTTCCGGTTCTTGTCCTGCCCTACCAACTAATGTGATGCGATTGAGATACTCGCTCATAGGATTTTAATTTTCTAATACTTCAAATCCCTATTTGCGTAAGCACCTGTTAGTCTGTGGTTGTTGGTAACTGGGTAGGGCTACCCATAATTTGTCTAGGATTTTGTTTATCTATGGGTATAAAATTTGTGGCTACAGGAAGTATATATGTATGTATCGAATTTTTATCAGTTATGGAAACATTCAAATTAGAAATAGACTTGATGCGACCTCTTCAAGTAAGGTTGGTAGAGTGCAAGTTGGTTTTACTGGCGCTAATGTGGATGCAGGATGATGAAAACCAACAAAGAAATCTCCCTGTTGATTATTCATCACCCTTGCTTGTAGATAATTCTGAATGGCAAGATAGGTCTTTTGCTACCCCCGATATTGAACATTTTAGGAAGGTATCTAATACTGCTCGAATTGGTGCTTGGGATGAGATGATTTTACTCCGTTTGAGTCATTATATTATCCCTCACGTCAATTGTTTATATGATGCTTCTTTTTACGCACTTGTAGTGATTGCGATGCATCTTATAGATGCAGAATTGAAGGGGATATTTGTCAACTCCAGCGATCAATATTTTGCTCGTAGATTAGTATACGAAAGTTTTGAGATTTTAGATAAGCATCAATTTGGCGATAACCTTAAGTTTGGTGATGAAATATATTTTACTGGTATTGAAGAAAAAGATAGCTTAAAGTGGGGAATGTTGCTAAATTACCTTAGCTTTAAACTGGCGGCTTTGGGTGAATTTATTATGGACACTAGCGATATTGATGATGAAGTTGATAATGAATATGATGATTTAGATGAAATTGAAAGGGAAGAGTTTGATAGAAAATACCAACGTTTGCCTGCTGATTATTTCCAATGCAAACCTTATATTGAAAAATGCACTGACCGTTCAGAACTGGTATCAAGATTAGTTCAAAGGGTTGTTTATTACTTATTTGTAGGTAAAGAATATAATGCAAGTCGGTTGGATGAGATAATGTCTATTCCAGTTACTATTCGCTCTACTGTTACTTTTCAATCAAATTTGGCGATTGCTACTTATAGAATTGGTTATTTCATTACTGCTTCAGGGATTGAGGAATGGGCTGAGGGCAAAAATTGGTTTTTGTGTAAGGCTTTTTCTAGTTTGATGCCTTTCTACAACCGAGGTAAGAAAGATGCTGCGGAATTATAAATAAAGAAAAATCAGGATTATAAAAATAATTCTGATTTCACTTATTCATTCATGGTTTCACAGCTATCGCTGCCTACCCAGTAGTTGCTATTTAAAAAAGTGATAATTGTGCGTTGATTTCTTTTAAGGTATTTACCTTTTTGTGTGGTTTTTGTTTGAGCCTTTTACCCCACTCACTACTTACATTTTTGATGACACGAGTGCGGATATCGCTGGCGAGAGTCTCATAATCGTGTTGGATTTGTTTATAATCAATAGGGGTTGTACCAATGATTTTCCATAAATTTTCGTAATCATAATTTGGGAATGGTTTGTGCTTGATAAGGGTGGTATGACTTGCCCAAAGATATACATTATTCCACTCCCAAGATAGCGGAACTTCAAATGTGATTGGCATCATTACAGCAAGCACTTCACTTGGCGTAGCAAGTTTACCCGTTTCTCCTTTATCTACTTCTTCAAGGATTGTATCTAATCTGTCGATTGCTATTGCTTGCCATACCCAAGTGGGAATAGCATCCCTCCATTCTCGTCCACCAGTAATTATTGGGCCAGCTAAATACTTTACTAGCTGCACATCAACTTCCGCTATTTCTAATAAACAGGCGAATACCTTTCTATCCATCCCCATACTGGCTAAAACTTTGAGCATTTTTTGAAGGTTAGGAGTTAGTATTTTCTCTCCTTTCGACTTACTATTTTTGATGGTTTGTGCAATATCAAAAAGGGTTTGTTGTTGCATTTTAACCTCCATATAAAAAGCCGCCAGTTAGTAGTAATTAACTGACGGCTTATTATGTGTAGCAGTATTTTTTTAGGGCATGAGTAACGTATCCCAGATATTTCTAGGTGACACTAAAAAGCAAAGCTGCTTTCTTGCTTGATTGAATTTGACAAGGCTTCCTGTATTTTTGGTCTTTTTCCACCAGCTTGTCTGCAAGTAGGTAAGTAATAAAGCTTGAGTTTGTTTATCCTGCTTGCTTATCCAATTACTTACCTCCAGGGCTGTTATTATGTCTAGTGGAGGTACTTGCAGCTTGTCGAGTATGCTTTCAGGTATGGAATTTAACAGCTTGTGGAATGCGATCGCATGACCAGGGCTTCCAAAACAAACTTTGAGTATGTCCTGATGCAGGCTGATTTTCTGGCTCTCCAAGATAGTTTTTACTTCATCAGTAAATAGTTGACTAAAAGGTACTATTTGACACCTACTTTTAATAGTAGCTAGTATATTTTGAGGTCGGGATGTGATAAGGATAAATACGCTCTTTCCCGGTTCTTCTAAAGTTTTGAGCAAGGCATTGGCGGCGGCGGGTGTGATGCTATCGCACTCATGTACAATTACAACTTTTCGCTCACCCTCGATTGGGGAGGTTGAAACGAAGGTGATGATTTCCCGTACCTGTTCTACACCAATCCTGGAATTATCTCCTTGGGGATGTATTTGCAACAAGTCTGTGGATGCCGAGATATAGGAGGCAAACACAAGAGCAGTTTTAGTTTTACCTACTCCCTCGGTAGTACTAGTAAATAGGTAGGCTGGTGCAGTCTTACCGCTTGCGATCGCACTACTCAAAATAAGTTTTGCGGTATGCTGCCCGATAATTTCAGTGAATAAATTATTCATAGATTGCAGATTTTGATGATGCTAGGAGTAAAGTTGTCAATTCCAGTTTTGAGTTCGCCCTCAACTTGAATAAGTGCTACTAGGCTTTGTTTAAGTTTGGCAGCACTTACGGTTTCGACTTCCTTTTTGAGGAAATACAGCCTTTTGGGGTTGGTTAGTTCAGCAAGTGTTGAGATTTTGTTATCGGGCAGTTTTCCTTCTACCCCTGTTTTGGTAACAAGCCAGGTACGGAAATAAGCTATGAGATTGGCGATGATTTTGAGAGGGTGTTCGTTGTTACCCACCAGGCGGTGGAGTATTTGCGCTGCTGCATCTGCTTTACCATTTTTGATGGCGTGGGCAAGTTCGGTACAGTTAGTATTGTTGTTGCTAACTAGGGCTTGTACATCTTCTAACTTTAGTTTTTCTCCTTGAGCGTAGATAGCAAGCTTGGCGAGTTCTCTATCAAGCCGTGTAGTATTGTTGCCAATTGCCTCTACAAGATAGCTTGTGGCAGTGGGAGTAAGTTCTAGGGAATAGGTTTTTACTGCTGTTTGAATTAGTTTTTCTATTCCTTGTTTATCCCAACTGGTGATCGGGGGAAATGCTTCAACCTCTGCGTACTGGAGTAGTATTTTAACGGCTTTACTTCTGCCATCTGGTTTGTTTTTTGAGGTAATTAAAAGTAGGTTTTGTTTGGGTATTTTGGAAAGATTTTCTTCGAGAGAAGAAATTACTTCATCCGAGTATTTATTGAATATTGTCCCATCTGTAATATGGACAATCTTTCCTCCCTCGCCCAAAGGAATTATCATTACCTCTGTTATTATCTGGGGTATTGCTACCGTCTTACAATCAACTTGGATATAGTTGAATATCTCCCATTCTTGAGTAGTAACATCTTTGATTAATTGTTCTACCCTTTTTGATATTGAATAGGTATCTTCCCCATAAATTAATTTTACTGGCATGGGCAATATACATGTGAATTTCGTTATGGAGATTGCGTTAGCCAGTAAGTAGTGATAAATCAATTTAGCGATAGCTAATAATATTTATCTTGGTTTTAAATTTAAAGTAAAAAAGAGGGGCAGCCAAATTGTTTAAATGGACTTATTTATACTCCATGATTAAGGTATTTAAGAGGACAATTACCCCATTATCCCTACCGAGCAACAAAGGCGCACACTTAGTTCAATACGCTACAATTCTCTATGGTAGGGAATTTTTGACAGGTTGCACCCTCGCTCTAGTAGCATTTCAATATCCTCAGTTGGTGCGAAGATCCGAACATCATTAATCTCACCTATACACGTACTCTTTTGTTCTAGCTATATA
>NZ_JAYKTT020000009.1:0-63842 GCF_038404745.2 Chlorogloeopsis sp. ULAP02
AATCAAGTAATTAGATGGCACCAAAGGTAACACCCTGTTGCTTGAGCCACTTACGGTACGCAAGTGAATAGCGATCGCTTGGTAAATGTACTTCTGCTTGTAAGTCTAGAGGTAAGCGTCGGGGTTGCTGAGACTCGACAATAGCTATATCTTGACTAGCAACTTTATTTTGAACATCTAGATAAACTTCCACTGGAATTTCACGGGCGCTATTGATTGCTAACCAATACTGCGCTACACACTCCTCTTCATCAATTGGCGTGATCGTATAGAAGACATTCAAACGATGTTCTCCAGGCCCTAGTTTAAAATATGCAACTAGCGGACGTAAAATGCGGTAATCGTAAGTATTGAAAATTAATGGTGCTTCAAGAGGATTACCCGAATTAAAATCTAGTTCCCACAAACCACATTTGAAACTAATCCCATCTGAGAAAGACTCTAATTCATAATGCGTCAATTCAGGACGACTGGCATGAGCAAATAATCCTGAATGCATAATTGGGAAGTGTGCCGGATCGATAAAATTTTCTAGCGCCCGTAAAGGGCTAGAGTGGTAGTGATAGGGGCCACAAAAAATCTTACGATAGATCGGATCATCCCACTCAGAAAACAGAGCTATGTCTTTGTGCGGTGTTCCCAGACAAACCCAGAGCAGATCGTAACGTTCTTGAACTTGGTAAGTTTGAACACAAGCTCGTGTAGGTGGTGGTTGATCTGGATTAGCCGGAACTAAAACACATTTACCCTCGCTATTAAAGACTAAACCGTGGTAAGGACAGACTAAAGTATCTTTATTTACCCATCCCAGGGAAAGACGAGCGCCTCGATGAGGACAAAAGTCTTGCCAAGCTAGGACTTGATTACCATTGTGCCACAGCACTAAATCCTTGCCTAATAAGCGTTTACGTAAGACTGTTCCAGGTTGGAAGTCTTGTGATCGCCCTATTACATGCCAATCATTCAGCAATATTTGGTCTTGCATCATGAGTATTGACACCCATCAAGCCAAATACTCATATCATAAGTATTTTGTGGAAAAGCTATCAAGGCACTCTTAAGGTTTGTTAAGAGACTTTCAGCCTGAAGTTCCTGGCAAAGCACAGCGATCGCCTCATACTTCTGGTGAAAGCCCATGCGTAAAATTTGTTAGTAAATCCTTCTCAAGTAGCTAACTAAATAACTCTCAAGAAGGGGGTCAAGGAGCTGATATTTAAGAGAATATTGACCTACAAACAAAAAATCTTGCGTTCTTTCTATATAAAAACTGAAATTTCTAAACAACCATGAAACCTCAACATAACCTAGAGCAGCTAACGCTTTATTTAACTCAAACTTTAAGTGAATATGAGGTAATTCCAGCTAACTGGGGTTGGCATATTCATAAAGGAGATAAGTACTGCGGACATTTAGAATATCAAAAAGCAAAGGGATGGCAAGGTCGTGCTTTTCATTGCCTTCCAAATAAACTTAAACAACAACTCAAAAACTTTGCACAATCAAGTTATTCAATTCGTTCTGCTACAATTTAGTCTGCTTTTAGTTTTAGTAATTAAAGGCAAATTTTGTCAAAGGAGGAACGCTAATTGAACAAACTTCGTACCAAAACTAGTAAAATATATAAAATATATTTAGCAATTTAAATTCGGGGTAATAGCCCTCATCCATTCTATAGGAAGAGGGCTTTATAATTTTGATAATAATAAACTTGAATAATGAAAAAACAAATTTTTTTATTAGCGCTTACTTTCTCAACTTTAATTATGGTTGTACTTGCATCTCATACACAGGGCTTGAATTACTCTGATAAAATTAATGAACTTTATATATTTGGTGATAGTCTCTCTGATATTGGAAATAAATTTAAGAATACTGGACGAGTTTCTCCTCCTAGCCCTCCCTACTTTCAAGGACGCTATTCTAATGGCCCTATTTGGGTAGAATATCTTAGCTCTAATTTAGGACTAAATCATCAGCAAATTAATAACTTTGCCTATGGTGGCGCAACTACACTAAACAGCACTGTTAATGAGATTCCAGGTGTATTAGCGCAAGTTTATAGTTTGACGAACGCTCATCAAAAGGTCAATCCTAATGCTCTTTATATTTTATGGGCAGGTGCAAATGATTACCTTTCAGGTGCTACCGATTCTCATGCTTCAATTTCCAATTTATCAAATGCAATTCAGTCTCTGGTTACAGCAGGAGCTAAAAATATATTGATAGCGAATTTACCAGATTTAGGCAAGCTTCCAGCCACAAGAAATAGCCCCTATTCTAGTAGTCTTAGTTCTGTGACGAGCGTTCATAATCGTGAGTTGGCTAAATCTCTGAATTTTCTGAGCCAAAAGTTAGACAATGATACTCACTTGATTGAACTGGATGTTAGTTTATTGTATCGAGAAGCGATCGCAAATCCAGCCAAATTTGGTTTTACAAATGTGACAAGTCCTTGTGTGAACAATTTTGCTGTTTGTGACAACCCGGACAAATTCCTGTTCTGGGATGATATTCATCCGACTACTGTTGCTCATCGCATATTAGCAGAAGCAGCTCTAAAAGAACTGAAGATTACATATTAACTTTTATACTCAGAACTTCCCCATAATTAAAGAAAAACTTAGATACAGAATTCCTATGCTGTGCAAACACAAAATTTTGAGCCTGCCTCCACGGGCTCTAGCTTGAAGGCTATTGGGATGTGAAAACACACCCTACCTCCCTTAAATTGTGCGATCGCACTATAATTCTGGGAGTATAAGAGTAGTATTGCTACTATGACTTTACCTGTAACGTAATCACACAACCGAGACTCTGTACTGGAATCAAATTTTAGCAGGCTGTAGTTAAAAATGTGATGGTTAATTTGGATGCAGATAGTTACCCTGATGCACCTTTAGGTGTTAGAAGCCAAAATTCATATTATGTATCCAATTAATTTTGAGAGATGTAATTTTATGAAATGCTTGCTCCTAAATTTGTTCGCTATGATTACACTGTTTGGTGTCAACGCAACTGCTTACGCCAACCCAGCGAATATTCCTACTGTTAGAAGTTCAAGCGATCGCGCCGCTTCTTTAGTAACTCAACCTGTCACAATTAACAGTAGCTGGGGTAATGTCATCTATCGAAACAATAATCTACAACAATCCGGACGCTCAATATCGGTAATCCGCCAGCAGGAATGTCAAAATATTATTGAGTTAATTACAGATCCAGCTCGGATCTTAAAGGAATGCGAAAATAAAAAAAATAACCAAACCCCTCAAAACACCCAACAAATTGATTATTTCAAGCCCCCCAAACAACTGGATTCTGGTGTTAACGTGACAGTTACGCAATTTTAATTAGGCTAAAAGTGTACTAGGTACTAGTGATTGGGGACTGGTATCGGGAATTGGGCATTGTCCCTGTGCTCTTCTGCCCTTCTGCCTACCTGCGCTCTTGCGCAAAGCGACTTGGTGCAAGTAGCCACTACGCGTCTACTGCCTTCTACTTAACGGGAAAATTTTTTCAATAGACAGATACTAATTGCTACTATTAGCTCTAATCTAGTACAAGCGAACTAAAAATAAAATTTAATGTCTGACTTAATTCTGTTTTGGCATCGGCGCGATTTACGCATTTCTGACAATACAGGGCTTGCTGCTGCGCAGCGGCGGAGTGCAAAAGTTGTGGGTGTGTTTTGCCTCGATCCGAATATTTTGGAACGAGATGATGTGGCTCCAGTGCGAGTGACTTACATGATAGGTTGCTTGCAGGCACTTCA
This sequence comes from Chlorogloeopsis sp. ULAP02, assembly GCF_038404745.2. NCBI lineage: Bacteria > Bacillati > Cyanobacteriota > Cyanophyceae > Nostocales > Chlorogloeopsidaceae > Chlorogloeopsis > Chlorogloeopsis sp. ULAP02. The sequence goes on from NZ_JAYKTT020000009.1 coordinate 3,770, forward strand.
GGAGCGATATACTCAAGCTGGTAGCCAGTTATTAATACTTCACGCCAACCCTACGCAAGCCATTCCAGCATTGGCTGCGGCATTAGATGCAAAGGCTGTGTTTTGGAATTGGGATGTAGAACCCTATTCTCAAAAACGCGATCGCGCTGTAATAGAGGCGTTGAAAGAAAAAGATATCGAGTTTCTAGAGAAAAACTGGGATCAACTGCTGCATTCACCCGAAGAAATCCGCACTGGTTCCAATCAACCCTACACTGTTTACACTCCCTTTTGGAAAAATTGGAGTAACAAAGCGAAAGCAAATCCAGTCGAAACCTTAGAGAATGTGGAGGGATTAACAGAAACAGAAAAGGAAAAAGCAAAGGTTGCTGGAGTGATTGAATTACCTTCAGCTCAAGAATTAGGATTTATTTGGGATGGGGAATTAGTGATTGCAGCAGGAGAAGCGGCAGCACAAGAACGTTTAGAGGAATTTTGCGCCCACGCGATTGATGAATATCAACAGCAGCGGAACTTTCCAGGAACTGACGGTACATCCAGATTGAGTGCAGCTTTAAAATTTGGTGCGATCGGCATTCGTACTGTTTGGCAAGCTACACAACAAGCCCTAGAAAATAGCCGCAGTGAAGAAACAGAAGCTAGCATCCGCACTTGGCAACAAGAATTAGCATGGCGCGAGTTTTATCAACACGCCATGTATCATTTTCCAGAACTAGCAGAAGGTGCTTATCGCGACACCTTCAAAAACTTTCCTTGGCAAAGCAATGTAGAACACTTTCAAGCTTGGTGCGAAGGTAGAACTGGCTATCCTATTGTTGATGCAGCCATGCGTCAGCTCAATGAACTTGGTTGGATGCATAACCGTTGTCGAATGATTGTCGCTAGCTTTTTAACTAAAGACTTGCTGATTAATCCCCAATTAGGAGAAAAATATTTCATGCAGAAACTAATTGATGGTGATTTATCTGCAAATAATGGTGGTTGGCAGTGGAGTGCTTCTAGTGGCATGGATCCTAAACCTTTACGTATTTTCAATCCTGCCAGTCAAGCACAAAAATTCGATCCAGATGCGGAATATATTCGCCAGTGGCTTCCCGAATTGCGTTCTATAGATACAGAATATTTAGTAACTGGTAATATTACACCTTTAGAACGTCAGGCTGTTGATTATCCTGCCCCCATTGTGGAGCACAAAAAACAACAAAAGCAGTTTAAAGAGTTTTATCAACAGCAAAAAATTCAGCCCTTGGGTTAATTATTTAACAGTAGAAATTTTTAAATTTCTTGTGATGTTTGTTTTCTGCCGTCTGCTCGATAAAAATTGGATGTCTACTTTGAAAAGAGATGTCAACAAAAATTAACAGCAGTCGGCGGAATAAGTGGCACAAATAGAGTATAAAGACGCTTAAAGAAACTGATGATTTAAGTAACAAGCTTTAGGGCTGCTATTTTATGTCTTCTCCACTTGAGCGCTCTATCAAAATTGAAGTCAGGTTACCATCGCACCATCCACAGTTATTACAAGGACTCGATATCTGGCTAAGTTTGGGGTTAATATCCGATGCTCAAGTGAGGCAACTATGCCGAGAGTTTCTTGTTTGTAGCGTCAGATTAGAACCTCGTGTTGAATCTGTAGACGTGCTAGGAGTTTCCCAGAGGATAGCAGAAAAATCAACTGTCATTTCCAACTCTGGACAACCATCTGTTGTTCCTGGAAAACAAAAGCCGTCACCACAGTTGGCTAAACCCAATCTTTTCACAGAAATATTGCAGTCATTGCTATCAGAATTGAGCGTGCGTTGGCTGCTGTTTTTGGGTGTATTTCTAGTAGTGCTGTCTTCTGGAGTACTCGCTGCTAGCCAGTGGGAGAAGTTTCCGGCAGCGGGACAGTATAGCGTTTTGTTCGCTTATACTCTCAGTTTCTGGGGGTTGAGTTTTTGGACAGGTAAACAGAGTAATCTCAGACTAACGACACAGACATTGCTAACAGTCACACTTTTGTTAGTACCAGTGAACTTTTGGGCAATAGATAGCTTTGGGCTGTGGCAAAATCCTGTGAACTGGATTGTAGTAGCGATCGCTTCTTTTTGCCTCACCGCGATTACAGTTTTAATTAGCAAAAGTCGATTTTTTGCTGCTCATTTGCCTCATGAAAATTTCCGTCTGGTAAATATTCTCGGATTAAGTTATCTGCATTGGGGTTGGAAATTATCAGGTTTTCCCTTAATTGCTCTTTATTTGGCGGTAGTGGGAACTAGTCTTATTATCGTTTATCAAACTCGTTTGGCACGTCAAAGAAACAGGCAGAGTGGATTAGGCATGAGCTTACCTGCCTCTATAGTGATTTATGCCTTACTAGTGTTGTTAGTTAGGGGGATTTTTGTTGCCCGCGTAGATATTACGCAATTAGGGTTAGCTATTGGCATTTGCGGTTGGTTGGTGGCTTGGTTGGCAGTATCAAGAACAGAAGGTGTAGAGACGCGCCATGACGCGTCTCTACAAAACGCTTCTTTACGTCTTTCTGTGCCTTGGCAATTACTCGGTGGTATTCTTTTATTCCTTGGTTGGTTGGTTTCGGTAATAACTCATCCTTGGCAAGCGATAGCTGTTAGTGGTTTGAGTTTATGGTTTTTTAGCAGTCGCTTGCAGCGATACAATCTCCAACCTGATTTTGCTGCCATTTTTGTTATTGGCTTAGAGACGATTTGGTTGGGTTGGCGGTTAGTACCTTATGAGTTACAAAAATGGGCGATCGCCATTGCTACTCAACTCACCAATTCTCAAAATCAAGCTTGGGCATTACTAAGTATTGCTTTATTTCCCTACCTCATTTTGATGGTTGCGCTGACAGAATTGCTGCATCATGTTGGTAGAAGGGAAGTAGCTAAGTTTGGCGAACTACTAACTCTATTTTTTGCTTGTGTATTAACTACAATCGCTCTGGTAAATCCTGTACTGCGATCGCTAAACTTACTTTTTTCTACAGTAACTCTGGCAATCGTCACTCAGCGGCGTAGAGAAGAAGACGCGGAGAGCCAAAGACGCAAAGACGCGGGGAGGTTGTCTGTCCCTTCGTCAACAAACCTTCCCACCTTAATATATCTCACTCACATTACGGGAGTACTAACGTTTTGCTCGATAGTTGATTGGTTCTTCCCCAGCTTGCGTAATGAACACTGGGCAATGATTTTGTTAGCCCTAATGGTAGGAGAGTGGCTATTTAGCATTGGCGATCGCTGGTGGCGGCGTAGTGCCTGGCATATTGGTTTAGGGCTAGCTATAATTAGTTTCCTTTTACTTTGGGTAAATGCTGATTTAGCTTGGAGAAATTATGGTGCGACTAATGCTAATTGGGGACTAATTTGGTTAATTACCCCTATAACTCTAACAGGAATTGCAAGTCGCAGTTCTGGAGAAAAACGCACCACTAATAGTATCTTGAGTGTTGTGGCATTAGGGTTTTCCCAATTGCTCACTTTACCGCTACTCCATTTCAGATTAATCAGTTTAGCTGTTGCTGCTGCTTTAATGTTCGTGAACACTAACTATTTACGACATAAAGCATATGCAGTAATTACATTAGGATTTGTTCTCAGTACTATTGGTACCCTGCTGTGGGAGGGTGTACCTGGCTTTCCAAAGCTAGCAATACAGGGGTGGTTTGTAGTAGGAGCGATCGCTATCCTGGGTTTATGGCTAACTCGGAAACTACTGCGACAAACAAGGAACGAATTAGCAAGTATCTATGCAGATGCAACAGATAAGTGGGCGATCGCATTATGCGGCGTAGAGTTATTGAGTTTAACGTTGCATTCTGTGTTGGTTTATATGCAGCTTGCCACCCCAGGATTATTATATTTAGCTGCTGGTGCCATTACATTGGGGGCAATTGTTTATCGCAGTTGGGGAGAGGCAACAAATTTTGCCTTTTATGGCATTGGTTGGTGTTTGGAATTACTAACCGCTGAGGTACTTGGCTTTAGCAAACCTTCAATTATCCAAATAGCGATCGCAAACATTGGTTTAGGTTTAATAACTCAGCTTTTTGGCGAGTGGTGGCAAAGGCGACACCGCTTAGAAAGGTTACCGAGCAGCTTTCACATCCTCCCACTCATGTATGGTGGCTTCAGTTTAGTACTGCGTTTAAACACCTTTACCAAATGGACAGGTTTGGCTTCTTTGGGCGTAGCTTTAATAGCGATCGGAGTCGGGCGGCGTCGCCAGGAATTTAAACCTCTTGTTTACCTGGGGCTTGTTGGCATATCGATTTCTGCCTATGAACTATTGTTCTATCAAATGTTACAAGCCTCAGGCGGAGCATGGGGTGATGGTTTAATTGCCATGTCTGCTTTGGGTACAAGCATGATGTATGCCTATCGCATCCTCTCACCTTGGTTAAGTAACTATTTGCGCTTAAGTACCAAAGAACTAAAAATAGTAGCTCATCTGCACTGGGCTTGGAGTAGCTTTTTATTAATAGCAGCGATCGCAGCACCGATTCAAGTTAACCGCCTTCTAGGTTTAGGAGCAGGTATATTTTTGATTCGTTATGCCATCTTTCAAGGAAGAGACACGGAGACAACCAGACGCGGTGACGCAAAGAGAGAAGACACGGGGACGCGGGGACGCGGGGACGCGGGGAGGGGAGAATTCTTTGCATCAATTTTGACACCCGACGAAATCTGGGTTTATCTTGGCTTGCTCGAAGTAGCTGCAATGAGGATTTATTGGCGCGAGACGGCTGTAGGACAGTTATTTGCGGGTGCGCTTGTACCTTGGAATGCTGCGATCGCCTGTGTAGTTGCCTATTTTCTTTACATTTTACCGTGGGAAAGTTGGGGTTGGTCGAAACGCCCTTGGCAAACAGCCGCATACATCTTACCGTTGGTACTTTTGTGGGAAACCAGACTGCAAATTTACTCAATTACTTTGCTATTAACCGCTGCGTTTTATGTGTTCTTAGCAAAGATGAGCAATCAATTCCGCGTCACATACATGAGTGTGGCATTAATTAATTGGGCAGTTTTTCGCTGGTTTGATGACTTGGGTTTAACAGATGCTTTATGGTACGTGAGTGCGATCAGCTTATCGTTATTATATATTGCCCAATTCGATCCCCAATTGAAACTACCAGACATGAAAGCATACCGTCATTACTGGCGTTTACTTGCTAGTGGTTTGATTTGTGGTTGGGCGATTTTATTCCATCAAGACATAGCCCTGATACCAGGAATTTTTAGTTTGATTGCGATTTTTGCCGGATTAGGTTTGCGAGTACGGGCTTTTCTTTACGTTGGTACAGCCACCTTTTTCATCACAGCCTTTTACCAATTAATCATTTTTAGCTTGCGCTACCCATTCTTCAAATGGCTGGTTGGCTTAGTAGTGGGTATTATCCTCATTTCTATTGCCGCTAACTTTGAAACCCGTCGCGCCCAACTCAGTTCTATACTTCGTAGTACTAGCGATAAGTTTCAAGATTGGCAGTGAAAACATCAACTACCAAGTAAAATCAAAAGCTATGGCACAAACCCCATATCGAGCAATGTGAAAACAGATACGATGAACCGATTGACGAACCACCTGAAACAGCGATCGCTTACCAATTCTCATCGGTTGAAGTCAAACAACTCGCTTTCCGCATTGATGGCGTTTTTCTCCCTAAAAGTAATGTCTCATCCCCATATACTTCGTAGAAGTCCAATTTCAACCAGATAAAAACTTCTATTCTCGCTTATTTACAGAAATATTTCTTTACCTTGACAAAACCGAACTTACCAACAATTGGTTTGGGGTTGTAGTTTATCCAACTCGTAGTATTGATGTGGCAGAAACAGAACGCTACATTGAATTACTAACATCAGGAAGAATCAGACGTATCTACCTGGATGAATTAGATTCATCGGCACAACAGTCTATAGGTGTTAGTACAGTTAAATTAGTTATAGAGCCAGAATCGGGTGCAGCTGAAAAAGCTAGAGAGTTAATTAATTTTGCCAAACAGCAAATCACAGACGCAATTACCCAAACCGTTAAACCTACGTAGACGCAGCCTGTTAATCTTCACATTCAGAACAGGCTTATGAACTTGGTGTGAAAAATTTTTAGTCATAGATGATAGTTCTGGGATAAGAGTGGGTACTTTTATAACAGGAGGATTGCTGATACTTAAGTATTTATCCGCAGCAAACATTCAAATATGGCTGGTTCTGGGGAAGAATACATGATTGCCCGTCGCAAACAGCTAGAGCGGCGAAAAAAGATAGTAACCTGGATATCCTTTGTGTCTTTCTTTGGTTCTACAGGCTTTGCAGCAATTTCTGCACTAGTACAGGCTATTCAGAATCCACCACAAGCTCAAGTTGCGTCTGCTGCGCCATCATTACAGCAGCAAGCACAGGGATTTGAATCGGTGTTACAAAGAGAACCTGAAAACCGAGTAGCTTTGGAGGGGTTAGTAAAAATACGGTTACAGTTGCAGGATGGCAAGGGTGCGATCGCTCCTTTGGAAAAGTTGGTGAAATTGAGTCCTGAAAGGCAGGATTACAAAATGCATTTGGAGCAGTTGAAGAAAGAATTAGGGAAAGGCGATCGCTGATTCAAAATTAGTCAAAAAAATTTAGTTATGAAAAACAGTGAATACACAAGATTTTTAAATCTTTCCTTTGATGATTTTAGAAAAATGGCAAATGATCCTTCGCTTAGTTGCTATGAAAAAATAGGTTTTCCCAATTCTTATCGAGAGGGTAAAGAACAATTTATTTTTGAGGATATTATCGCAAAAACAACTTTATTGAACTCAGAGAATAAAGTTGTTTTAGACATCGGGCCAGGATGTAGTGAATTGCCAATTATACTGGTTGATATTTGCGAAAAAAATAATCACAAATTAATCTGGGTAGACTCCCCAGAAATGCTATCAATTCTACCAGATAAAAACTTTATTCAAAAAATCCCTGGTTATTATCCTTATTGTCAAGAGTTATTCAATGAGTACCGTAAAAGTGTTGATGTAATCATAGCCTACAGTGTATTTCATTACATCTTTGTAGAGTCTAATATCTGGAATTTCCTCGATAAGTCCCTTGAACTAATGACTCACGGTGGAGAAATGTTGATTGGGGATATTCCAAATATATCTAAGAGAAAACGTTTCTTCAGTAGCCCAGCAGGCATAAAATTCCATCAAGAATTTACTAGCACTCAGGAGATTCCAGAAGTAACCTTTAATAAAATTGAGCATCATCAGATTGATGATGCAGTAATTTTATCTTTAATTCACCGAGCAAGAAACCAAGGATTTGATGCTTATATTCTCCCTCAAAGAAATGATTTACCTATGGCGAATAGGCGCGAAGATATCCTAATTAAGAAACCTTAAAATGACTTTACTAAACAGCAAAAAATTGATTATTGTTGGCGATAGTGCTTTCGCTGAAATTGCCTACGAGTACTTTACCTATGATTCCGACTATGAAGTCGTAGCTTTTAGCGTAGAACAAGAATTTCTTAATAGAGATAAATTATTTGGTTTACCCGTTACTCCCTTTGAATCTTTAGAAAAAGTTTACAATCCTAACGAACACCAAATATTTGTAGCAACTGTCTATACGCAGGTTAATAGATTGAGGTCGAGATTATGCTTTGAAGCCAAGCAAAAAGGGTTTGAGCTTGCCAGTTACATCAGTAGCAGAGCTTTTGTTTGGCAAAATGTACAAATTGGGGAGCATTGTTTTATTTTTGAAGGCAATGTAGTTCAGCCGTTTGTTCAGTTAGAAGATAATGTAATTTTGTGGAGCGGAAATCATATAGGTCACCATTCTTTCATTCACAAGAATTGTTTTATTTCTTCTCATGTAGTAATTTCTGGATTTGTAGAGATAGGTGAAAATTGCTTCTTGGGCGTTAATTCTACTATTAGTAATAATGTAAAAATTGGTAAAGATTGCTGGATAGGCCCCGGTATTGTTATCACCAAAGATGTGCCAGAAGGATTGGTATACCGTCCGGCAAAGATTGATCCTACAAAGGTCAGTACTCTAGAGTTCTTCAAAATCAAGGATTAAACAGTGATCTGGCAAAAACTTGGCTTAGTATACGTGGCAAATGGCAAGCAGGATTGGGCTTTTTCTCATGCTTTCATTCCAACTGCCATGATGCTCAATGATGAACTAATCAGAGTATATGTTGCCTTTCTAGATCAAAGCAAAGTTGGAAGAGTTGGATTTGTGGATGTTGCTGCAAGTAATCCGCTTCAGGTATTAAGGGTTTCAGAGAAGCCTGTACTAGATATTGGCGAGCCTGGAACTTTTGATGATAACGGAGTCACACCAATTAGCATTATTAAATACGCTAATAAATTGTACCTTTACTATGTGGGCTGGCAGCTTGGAGTTAAGGTTCGTTATTTTCTGCTGATTGGTCTTGCAGTCAGCGAGGACAATGGAAACAGCTTCAAAAGATATTCCAGAGTTCCTATCTTGGAACGAAGCGATAAAGAACTCTTTGTAAGAACAGCAGCTCATGTCCAACGGGATCATAACAAGTGGAGAATGTGGTATGTAGCTGGTGACAAGTGGCTCCATGTTGACGATAAGCAAGTCCCTACCTATAATTTGCGCTACTTAGAGTCAAACGATGGGATTAACTGGGGAAAGGAGGGAAGAATCTGCTTAGATATTGCTAGTAACGAAGAGTACGGATTCGGCAGACCCTTTGTGATCAAAGAAAGCGGTCTCTACAAAATGTGGTATTCCATCCGCACATTCAGCAAGGGTTATCGACTAGGTTATGCTGAATCGACGGATGGACTGAATTGGATAAGGAAAGACGAGGGGGTAGGAATTGATGTATCCGAGGATGGTTGGGACTCGCAAATGATTTGCTTTGGCTGTCTTCAAAAGACGAGATACGGAACTTATCTGTTTTATAACGGTAACAATTACGGTGAGACTGGCTTTGGGGTTGCAGTACTACAAGATTGATAGTGAAATGATCGCGGAGATAGCTGGACAGTGCGTGGCAGATAAAAAATATCTAAAAGTTTTCCCTTATACTGAAAGTGATGCTGCACTGTGGGACAGGTTTATTGTTGAGATTCCAATGGCTAACTTTCTTCATAGCCGCCGCTACCTGTCTTACCATGCCGAGCGATTCCAGGATATCTCGCTATTGATTAAGGATGAAAAGAACCGATTGGTGGGTTTGTTTCTAGCAGCAGTTGATCAAGTTAATCGGAATTGCGTTGCGAGTCATCCAGGAATAACTTACGGCGGAATGTTGCACGCGGGTAGCCTTTACGGGGAAAAAATGCTTGAGGCATTTGAAGTCACAAAACGTTACTACGCTACTCAAGGATTTGAAAGACTCCGCTATAAGGCAGTTCCGTACATTTACCATCAATCCCCTGCTAGTGATGATATCTATGCCCTTTTTCGATTGGGTGCGGTGCGCTATCGTTGTGACCTCTCTTGTGTCATCGATCTCACTAACCGACCTCAGACAAGCCAACGGCGTAAAAGGGGATTGAAGAAGGCTCTAAAACAAGGTGTAGAAGTCAAAGAAGGAGCTAATTTTGCTAAACACTTCTGGCTCGTACTGGAAGAAAATCTTGCTCGAAAACACGGTACCCGACCAGTTCATTCTGTCGAGGAAATTCTTTATCTTCATTCTTTGTTTCCCCAGAATATTAAATTTACTGTTGGGTTGCTGGACTCTCAAGTTATTGCCGGTGTAGTCCTATTTGTCAGTCCCTTAGTCGTCCACGCTCAGTACATTGCTTCAAGTATGGTCGGCTACAAAGTAGATGCTTTAGATGCAGTTTTTGAGCATTGCATTGAGAAAGCTAGGGCTGAGAAAGCGCGTTATTTCAGTTTTGGCATTAGTACTGAAAGTGAAGGGCAATATCTCAATCAAGGTCTTTATCAATTTAAAACAGAATTTGGAGGTGGTGGAGTAGTACATGATTTTTATGAAGTTCAGTTGAAAGCGTGATTATTACTAGCTCCTCTTTTTTTGATTCTAGAGGTTATAAAGTGAGTATTGAAAAGTGCCGTATTATTCATTTACCAAAGGTAGAAGACCCGCGAGGAAATCTGACATTTATAGAAGGTAATAAGCATGTCCCCTTCGATGTCAAAAGAGTTTATTATCTCTATGATGTTCCTGGAGGAGCGGAAAGAGGTGGACACGCTCATAAAACATTGCAACAACTAATTATTGCCATGTCTGGCAGTTTTGATGTGGTTTTGGATGATGGGCATGGCGAATGGCGTTTTCATTTGAATCGCTCTTACTATGGCCTTTATATTAGCTCTATGGTTTGGCGGGAATTGGACAATTTCTCATCAGGTTCAGTTTGTATGGTTTTAGCGTCCACTTACTATGAGGAATATGACTACTATCGCAATTATGATGAATTTATAAAGGCTGTAAGGAGCATAGACAATGGAAATTCCATTTCTTGATTTAAAAGCTCCTTATTTGGAATTAAAAGAAGAATTCGATGCAGCCTATCAGCGTGTTATGGAGTCTGGCTGGTATATTCTCGGACGGGAAGTAAAAGCTTTTGAAGAAGAGTTTGCAGATTACTGTGAGGTGAAGTATTGTGTTGGCGTCGGTAATGGATTAGAAAGTTTACATCTAATTTTGCGAGCAATGGAAATTGGTACAGGTAATGAGGTAATTGTTCCATCTCACACCTATATAGCAACTTGGTTAGCAGTTTCATACGCGGGAGCAACCCCAGTACCAGTAGAACCAGATATCAATACTTATAATATCGATCCCTCAAACATAGAAGCAGCTATTACCTCCAAAACAAAGGCAATCATAGTAGTGCATCTTTACGGTCAGCCAGCAGATATGCGCTCTATCAATGAAATTGCTAAAAAATATGGAATTAAAGTTATTGAAGATGCAGCTCAAGCTCATGGCGCACGTTATCAAGGGCGGCGAGTTGGTAGTTTAGGAGATGCAGCAGGGTTTAGTTTTTATCCTGGTAAGAATTTAGGGGCTTTTGGCGATGGGGGAGCAGTCACTACCAATGATGCTAACCTAGCTGATAGAATTCACCTGCTGCGTAACTATGGCTCTCGCATTAAATATAAAAACGAAATCCAAGGATTTAATTCACGCTTAGATGAGTTACAAGCTGCTTTTCTGAGAGTGAAGCTGACTAAGCTAGATGAATGGAATGAGCGACGCAGACTGGTTGCTAAATACTATTTGGAAGCATTGCAGGGAATTAAAGATTTGAAGCTACCTTATGTTTCCGAATGGGCTGAACCAGTGTGGCATTTATTTGTCGTTAGTCATCCGAGAAGATATTATCTAGAACAACATTTAACTGCTGCTGGTATTGGTACTTTAATTCATTATCCTATTCCTCCCCACTTATCGAATGCTTATCCAGAAATAAGAGGAAAACCTAGTAAAGTGGGAAGTTTTTCCATTACAGAAAAGATATCAGCAGAAATTTTAAGTATACCTATCGGAAATCAGATATCTGAAGTAGAAGCTAAAAGAGTAGTAGAAATTTTACTGGAGGATAGTTGGCAGTGAAAGAGTATGAACCTTTAATCAGCGTTAACATGATTACTTATAATCATGAAAAATATATAGGTGAAGCAATACAAAGCGTTCTAGAACAAACATTCACAGATTTTGAATTAGTCATTGTCAACGATGGTTCGACTGATAGAACTGATGAAGTTATCAGATCATTTAGTGATTCTCGCATTCGTTATATCTGTCAAGAAAATCAAGGGCCTAGTATTGCAGCTAATAATGCCGCTTTAGTAGCGAGAGGAAAGTATATTGCTCTAATGTCTGGAGATGATGTCTGTTATCCTCATAGACTAGAAAGGCAATATGATTGTCTGTCAAAATCTGACAAAAAAGTTGTTTTTTCTTGGGTAGATTTTATCGATGAAAACAGCCATATTTTTTCGGGTGAACCCTATATTAAAGAGGGCTGGTTTAATCGTTTTAATCAAAGCCGATCAGAAATGCTAAGGCATTTCTTTGAGCAAGGTAATTATTTAAACGGTATCACACCTTTTCTAGAGAAAAAAGTTTTAATAGAGAGTGGTTTATACCACTTAACTTCTATTCAAGCTCAAGATTTTTATATGTGGATAAAGCTGCTTGGTAGAGGATATGAATTATTTGTTTTACCGGAAAAGTTGATAAAGTATAGAGTTACAGGTAAGACCTTAAGTCAATCTGAAAATAATAAAGTACGTGATTTTTTTGAATATCGTCAATTGAGCAAAGATTTTTTCAATGACATTCCAGTAGATTTATTCAAAGAAGCATTCGCCAATAATATTATAAGACCTAATTTCAATAGTAAGATTGAGTATGAATTAGAGAAAGCATTTCTCTATCTTAATTATAATTCAGTTTTATTTCGTAACATTGGTGCAGAAAAACTTTTTGGATTATTACAAAATAGAGATGTATTGGCAGTTTGCAAAGATAAATACAGTTTTGGTTTACCTGAATTATATCAACTAATAACTAATCTTGATAAATCGATAGAGATTAGCTCTCAACCTTTAGTTTCCATAATTATTCCTTGCTATAACCACGCCATTTTCTTGAAAGAAGCTATTGAGAGTGTTGTCAATCAAACATATAAAAATTGGGAATGTATTATTGTAAATGATGGTAGCCCTGACAATACTAGTGAAGTAGCAAGGTCTTTAATAGAACTTTATAAAAATCGCAAAATTTCACTTGTAGAAAAACAAAATGGTGGTCTATCTGATGCTAGAAATGCAGGTATCCGACAATCTTCAGGTCAATATATATTGTGCTTAGATGCTGATGATAAGATTGGTACTAATTTCCTTGAAGATTCTGTAGTAATTTTACAAGCTAACCCTGACGTTGGTTTTGTTTATACAGATGTTCAGTACTTTGGAGCTAAAAACGATCAAATTAGCTACGGAGATTTTAATTCCAATATATTTTTAAGGAATAATCAAGCGACTGCCACCTCTATGTTTCGCAGAGAAATCTTCAATCAGGTTGGTGGATTCAAAACAATCATGGATGGGGGACTGGAGGACTGGGAATTTTGGATTTCAGCCTACGAAAATGGTTGGCAAGGGTATCGTTTAGCAAAAGCCTGCTTTTACTATAGACAACATACCACAGGTTCTATGCTACAAAAACTTGTTAATCAAAAATCAAAGCTGCAAACTCTATTTGCCAGAATTATTAGCCTTCATTCCAAACTGTATACTGAGCAAGAAGTATTGTGGGCAAAGCAGACACTCGACAAAAATAAAAATTTCTCTTCTATCGGTATACCTGTATCTAAAACTCTGCAAAATTCTGAACTTTTATTGACTCAATTATCCAGACAAATTGAAGAATATCAGCAAGGAAAAACTAAACAATCTGAATTAGCTAATGTTTATCAAATTCGACAACAAATTGCCCAATTATGGCTTGGTTTAGAAACAGAGCAATTGGCAACTGAATATTTTGGTGCTTTAGGTACAGTACATCGTAGTCTTCAAAATAGTGGAATTAAAGAAGAACCACTGACCCCAGACGAACAGACTTTTATAGATGAAATTGAAGCATATTTGACTCAAGATTTAGATCTGCCAAAGATTATCCAGTATCTCCTTGCTGCTTGGGTTTATCACCGTGCTGACCAGTTACCATTGCAGCATATCCTTTCTTACATACCCAATTGGTTGCTTCAGGACTATCTGCACTTCCTATTTTCTTCTCCAATCCATTTCCACGAATTGGGAGAAGCAGATAATTACTACAAATATATGCAGGGGTGGCTTGATTATTTATACGCATCCATATTCAGTCATTCCGATTCTTCATTCTGGCGTGAAGTAGTTGATAATTTTGCTCAAATTGCTAATTTTATTCCTGCATATTTTAATGAAGTGAATCTCAAAGATATCTATGTGAAACGTGCGGAAATACTAGAATTATTCCTAAAAATTAATGGGTGTGAAGTCAATTATGAATTTGCAGATCGGGCTGTAAATAGAAAAAAAATCCGGCTTGGTATTCTAGCAGCACATTTCACACCAGGTTCTGAAACATTCGCCTATCTCCCTGTTTATGAATATATCAGTAGAGACTTTGAAGTCATTTTGTATTCTCTTCAAGCAACTAGTCATCCACTAGAGCAATATTGTCGAAGTTGTGCAAACTTTTTCAAGCTGCTACCACAAAATTTATCAGAACAAGTAAATACAATTCGTGCTGATGACCTCGATATATTATTTATTGCAACAAATGTGACGGCAGTAACCAATAAAATTTGCCTTTTAGCAATGCATAGGTTAGCCAGAATACAAGTTACCAGTGGAGGTTCTGTAGTAACAACCGGAATGAGACATATGGATTACTACATCTCCGGTATGCTTACCGATCCATCACCAACAGCACCAGAACAGTATCGAGAAAAGTTGGTGAAACTAAAAGGAAGTGCTCATTGCTTTAGTTATGGTACTGAACAAGGAAAGGAAACTATCAAAGTTGAGCGAGAAAGTCTAGGAATTTCTGAAGATACTGTTGTTTTTATCTCTGGCGCTAATTTCTTCAAAATCATTCCTGAACTGATGGAGACGTGGGCAAAAATCATTGCTGAAGTACCCAATTCGGTTCTGGTGCTTCTGCCATTTGGGCCGAATTGGTCTAATTCTTACCCCAAACAAGCTTTTATTAATCACCTTAACTCAATATTTTCAAGGCATGGACTAGAAGCCGATCACTTGCTGATTTTAGATCCTCAACCAGTACCAGATAGAGAAGATGTTAAGGAATACTTCAAAATTGCTGATGTCTATCTCGATTCTTACCCATTCGCGGGAACAACTTCGCTGGTAGAGCCGCTACAGGTTAATCTGCCAGTAATAGCTAGAAAAGGAAATAGTTTCCGTTCTGCAATGGGAGCAGCAATGGTGCAATCACTAGATATTCCTGATTTAGTTGCAGATAGTGAAGAGTCTTATATACGTTTAGCGATCGCACTCGGTACTAATCCAGAATTACGCCAGCAAAAGAGGGAACAAATTCAGGAGAAAATGCAAGATAACCCCAGTTTTTTGGATAGTCGTTCTTATTCAGCTAAGATAGGCGCTGTCTTTCAAGAGTTATTCAGCAATTATGTTACTGAAACTCTATGCCAAAACTTGCGTTTAAGAGATACTAACCTAATTCTTTTCCCAGATTGGTCGCAGCCCGAAGAGTCTTTAGGTGAAGAATTGCAGCAAGTAATTGCAGCGATCGCAAACCATTTAGATACCGAACACACCACTTTACTCATTGATACTAGTAAAATTACTACTGAAGATGCCGAAATGTTTTTGTCTAGTGTAGCGATGAATATTTTAATGAATGAAGATTTAGATATAACTGAAGGATTAGAAATTTCTTTGGTAGGTAAACTGGCAGATAATCAGTGGAAAGCTTTACTACCTCGCCTGACAGCTAGACTTGTTTTGAAACATGAGAATAAACAAGCATTGACACCAATACTCATACAACAACTTTCTGTTTGGGGATTGGATAACTTAATCACTTCTAGCTTGGTAGTTACAGCTATGTAGTTATAAAAGTCTAATATTGATTCCACCGAAGTGAACTTGAGCTATCAGCCAGAGATTTAAATCTCTGGTATTTTTTTGTTTATGCAAAAGAAAAAAGCCCGCAAACAACCCGCCTACGCGGGTTTTGTCTGTATAGCCGCGACTTCCAGTCGCCAGGGCTAGTTTTTTGTCTTAAAGTCTTATCTTTACCGATTTGTACACCACAATATACTATAGCGTACAATGAGGTGAAGTACACCACAAATTTATATCATTCGCAATTTATGAAAACCATATCTATTCAATTACCGGAAACAGTATTTTCTTCACTTCGCAAAAACCCTCAAGAATTTGTTCAAGAAATGAGGATTGCCGCCGCAGTTAAATGGTATGGAATAGGTAATATATCGCAAAATAAAGCTGCAGAGATTGCTGGGTTAACTCGTGTAGAATTTATCAATGCTTTATCTCGTTATCGAGTTGATTTTATGCAATATACTACAGAAGAATTGGCTGAGGAACTGGCGAATGCCGATTAATCGCATTATCATTAATTCTTCTCCTCTGATTGTTCTATTTAAAAGTCAACAAGCACAATTGCTACCACAATTATTTACAGAAATTGTAGTACCGGAAGGTGTGTTTCAAGAAGTTACCAAAGGAGGAGAAGATGATACTGCGTCAAGACAATTACCAACCGTTTCTTGGATACAACGAGTAGAAATTGATAGCATAGCACCTGAAGTAGCAGCTTGGGATTTAGGAACAGGAGAATCACAAGTATTAAGTTTAGCTTTGAAAAACTTAGATTGTGCCGCTATTGTCGATGATAGAGCGGCACGACGTTGCGCTCTATCATTAAGTATTATTACTATAGGTACAGGAGGTTTACTAATATTAGCAAAAAGACGCGAACTGATTTCTAGTATATCTCCAGGAATTCAGGCTTTACGCAATGCTGGTTTATGGTTATCAGATAATATAGTAAATATACTTAAACATCAAGCTGGTAAGTAACAATCTATTTCAGCATTGCAGGTTGAGGTAGTTTATCCATCAAGATACCTTTGCCACATCTGTTCGTAAGCTTTCTCCATCTCACGAGTAAATTGCTTCCCATTCCACAACGGTGCCGTTTGCCTTGACTGTCGCAGTTTCCAAGTAACTTGCTCTCTTAAAGCTGCATCTTGACCTAAACGCACACCCCACTCTACATACTCTTCATCTGTCCAAGCAATGCCTTCTGTAATACCTGCATTCACCATCATTGTGTAGCTGTTACGTGCTGCAAATTGTTCACCAACTCGTGTTACTAAGGGGATGCCCATCCACAATGTTTCTAGGGTTGTTGTAGCTCCATTGTAGGGAAATGTGTCTAATACAACGTCAGCAATACCCAAGTTGGCACGATGAACAGACTCTAGAGGAACTTGGGGTAAAAACCGTAACCGAGAACAATCCACACCTTCTTCTTCGGCTATTTGATAAAAAAAGCGTTTAATTGCTTCTTCTTCAGCAAGCCCCTTAATTAAAAAGTAGCTATTAGGAACTTGTTTAATAATTTGCATTTGCCATCTCGTTGTTTCTGGATGGCGCTTATATCCTCTTTGAGCGCTGAGATACACAACAGCGTCTCCAGGAATATTCAAGTCCTCTCGACGGAGAGTTGGTACACCCACCTCAAAACCATCTACTGCGATGTAAGTTTGCGGTAGCCTCCAGATTTTCTCTGTGTAATATTCTTGTGCATCATCTGGCAACACATAAGGATCTACAATAAAGTAATCAATTGCAGGTATGCCTGAGGCATCCCAACCAAGCCAAGTAACTTGAATAGGTGCTGGCTTGAGCGCCATCACTTCGCTAGTAATATCTAAAGTAATGCTATCAAGGTCAATTAAAATATCAATTTCATCCTGATATATTTGTTCAGCAATTTCTAAACCGTTCATGCCTAGTTTGTGGGCTTTTCCTGCCTTTTGTACATACCAATCTTGAAGAAAATCATTTATTAACTTATAGTTTACAAAATAGGTATAAATATCAAAATTATCTCGATTATGATGCTGAAATATCCAACGAGCTAAC
Source organism: Chlorogloeopsis sp. ULAP02 (assembly GCF_038404745.2). Classification (NCBI taxonomy): domain Bacteria; kingdom Bacillati; phylum Cyanobacteriota; class Cyanophyceae; order Nostocales; family Chlorogloeopsidaceae; genus Chlorogloeopsis; species Chlorogloeopsis sp. ULAP02. The sequence continues at coordinate 21,433 of NZ_JAYKTT020000009.1, forward strand.
CAACCAACAGAATGATTCCTGAGAGCGTATGATATATAGCCAATTTTTAATTTTTTATTGGAAGTCCTTAAGACTTGTTTATTAGTAATATTCCAACAATAATTTTTTCCTTCTGATTGAGCTAAATCTTTAATATCATTATTAAAAATCTCAGCTATTTTATTATGAATTAATCGAAAATCAGTGGGAGTATCTTTAATGTGAGGTATAGCAAAAGATGGTGTCAGTAACCGCAGGATTCTTCCCTCTTCTAAAGCAATTGGTTGTGCTTGTATAAACTGTTGAAATACAGTTTCTAGCTCTTGGCAAGTTTCACATATCTCTTTCCAATATCCTCCTGCTGACATTAAACCCCTTAATAGTAAATGAAGTGCAAAAATTTTATCGGCTAAACCTTCTGATAGCGAATAACATAACTTAGCTGTTTCTATACCCTGAGAATAATTGCGAGCATCTTGATAAAAAATTGCTAAATGTCGCAAAATTTCGACATTTTCTGGCTCTAAGCGCAAATGTAACTTCAGAAGAGATGATGCTAGTATAGGTTGCTGTAGAGTATGACCAATTTTCAAAGCAGCTGTAAGCAGTATATCGAAGCATTGATAAGTATCAGAAAAATAAGGTAAACAAGCTTCTACTAAACTCAAACTTGTTGGATGTAAAGGAATAGTATTTAAAAGTTCCTCTAAAAATTGTCTTAATAAATTAGCATCAATATTTACACTTTCTTTTTCATTTAAAATTTCAATTAATCTCCAGTCATGCAATTCATTCATTACTTCAAACTTTTCTAGTTTGAGAGAACTTAGAAGAATATGGAGTAAATTATTAATATCACGAGGATTAATTTCCCTCATATGCTGGCGAATTAACCAGGCTACAGAGTATTCCGTCAGATTTTCTCGCCTTTCAGCTTCTGCTTGTAAAAATTGAAATAGTTCATTTGTCCAAATTTGTAAATGCTCTTCATCTGCCTCTGTTATTGGCAGCATCCAAGTCATTTGAGCTTCTGCTTCTTGTCCTTGTAATAGCAATAATAAGCCTAAATGCCAGTAATAGGAGACAGTATTTGGTTCTATTGCTATTGCTTGTTCATATAACTGTGCTGCTTGGAGATAGTTTTCTTGCAGAAAGTATTGTTCAGCCTGAAATTGCCAATTATATATATCAGTAACCATTGTATTTTTCATGAGAAAATTTAGGGATAATATTTGTCAATGACTCACATAATGGAAACAAAGTGGATAGAAAAATCTACCCACTTTAAAAAATATCTAATTTAGTTCAATACAAACTACATGAAAAATTCACTTTGCCATGAAACTGCTTACTTAGACAAACTGTATTCTTCCGTAGTAACTAATTCCTTTACTTATTTCAAAGAGATGAAGTTGGTGGGGCAACTAGGTCCGTTTGCGCCAGCAGTAGCTGCTCCTACATCAGCACCACCGTTAACTCTGGCTTGTACAGCTTCACACAAAACGGCTATGGTAGTAGCTTCACTAGTAGCAGATTGTGTTGCTACACTTACACCACCAACATAACTTTTGAGAGGTGCATTATTAACTACTGTACTTGCTTGGTTAGTTACTAAGCTAGAGTTAGTACCACCACCATCAATTTGGTATACATAATTTGTGGTTTGTGTTGCAATACCAAGACCTAAACTACCAAACTTATTTTGATCTGCAAATTCGTTTTGTTCCAAGTAGTAAGCCTGCTGTGCGCGGTTCATTGAACCTACGTAGGTTTTCGCTTCCGATTGTTTGGCTTTATTTGCTTGGTTAAGGAAAGAAGGCAGTGCAATAGCTGATAGAATACCGATGATAATAATTACTACCAGTAGTTCAATCAGGGTGAAACCTTCGTCTTCTTTCTTTTTATTAAGAATGTGTTGTAAAAACTTAGCTTTCAGTTCGCTTTTCATATCTGTAACTCCTCGTGGTGGTGATTGCTTATCGCGTTCTAAAAATAACTTACCCACCACCGATCAATTTCATATCATTCCCACCAAAAAAAGTTTTCTTTAGTTGTAAGTTAGTGCTGTTAATGAGACTCTTTTCGATGCGAAAAACCTGTCTAATAGGCATTTTCAGACTGAATTTGAAAGAGAAGTCAATACGGTTCAGTAAACGGTAGCTGTCATCCTATAGACGTACAACGGCTTCCCGTGTGGGTAGTGGCGCGATCGCCTTAAAATAATGCATTATGATTTTCTTGTGGGATGGAGAGAAGTTATAAGACGCGGAGTAGCTTCCCGCAGGGTGCGGCGGCTACTTACAGAAGCTACTACTCTATGAGAAGCCGGACTACGTCCGTCTACGTGTCTACCGCTGTTAGCGTAAGCCCTGCGGGCATGGCTACACTTACCGCGCAGCGTGTCGCTTTGCGACTTAGCTCCTCCGTAGGAGAATTAGAACTTCGGAGCTTTTGGTTCTTCCGGTGCGGACAAGATGTCCACACCACAATATTTATTTTGTAGAGTCAGTGCTATGGTGGCAGGTAGGTCAATTGTCCATGTAGATTTAGCAATGGGATATGACTAGCCGATTTATTACTGATAAAAATTCTGAAGCTCATAAGGCTTTACAAGGGTTCTAAAATCATTGTGGAAATTCTCAATTCAAAAGACTTATATCCAACTGGTGGAGTTAGGCAAGTATCGCCTGGAGATATTGAAATTCTTGACCCACAACCTTATGACGATTGAGACATATTGACTTACTCAAATTCAGGTGGCCATAGTTCTGATATTGCCAATTCCCAACCTGGTAGGACATCTGGTAAAGTGAGTGTGTCTCCATTGTGCAATACAACTGGAGCTTGGTTAAGTCGATAAACTGTTACTGTCAATTTGTCAGGGTCTACTAATATCCCAACTGTAGAGCCGAGTTGTAAGAATAATTGAATTTTCTCTTCAAGCGGTTTAATTCTGTCTGATTTGGATTTGACTTCTACCACTAGATCTGGAACTAACTCTACAAAGTCGCGCTTGCTCTTTTTTAGTCTGTCAGCCCGCACAAAAGAAACATCAGGCGCACGCAAATTTCTTTTTTCTGAGTCGCCCTCTTCCATACTCGGCAGAATAAAGCCTGCGCTAGAACCAGTTACTCGCCCTAATTTGCGCGACATTACCCAGTTATTCAAGAAGGTAGTTAACCGAGTAGTGATTTCCTCTGACTCGTAATCTGATGGCCCCATAACTATGATGTTCCCTTCTACCAGTTCCATCCGCCATTCTGGATGTTCGCTTTGTAGTTGCTCTAAATCTGCAATGGTAAGGGACATAATACACTAAATAACGCTTCTACATCTATCATACGCACCTCAACCTACGAAAGCTACCATATATTGTGTGTGGACAAAAACAGCTGTATAGTTTGCCATTAATAAAATTAATGAAAACAGATGTAAGTTTTTATGAACTTATAAAGGAACTACCACAAATATTTTTTGAGCTTATTGAAAAACCTGATACTAATCCCAATATCTACACATTTACTGCACCGGAAGTAAAACAACAATCATTTCGTTTAGACGGATTGTTTTCTACTATCGAGGATTTTGAAAATTAACCCTTATATTTTGTAGAATTCCAAACCTACAAAGATGAATAATTTTACGAACGATTATTTGGAGAAATTTTTGTTTATTTTCGTCAATATCAACCAGCAAATTCAGACTGGTATGTAATTGTTATTTACGACAAACGCATTCATAAAGCTCCGCCTCCACCCTCGTTATCAGGCTTTATTGGAACAACGTCTATGTTGCATTTATCTGAATGAACTTTCTCATAGGACTGAGGATAGCTTGGAAATAGGAATTGCTAAACTTTTTATAGAAACACCTATAAAAGCTACTTTCTTAGCTCAACAGTTAATCAATCAGGTAAGAGAAAATTTACCTGAGGAAAAGATACAAAAGAAAGTGCTAGCATTCATCCAAGCTATTGTATTTTACAATTTTACCAATCTTACTTTAGAGGATATTGACGCTATGCTTAATTTAGATTAATTCAAAAATACTCGGTTGTATGAGAGTATCTTGGAAAAGATAAAATTAGAATTAGTACCAAAACTAATTGAGAAAAATATGAGTATCCAAGAAATCGCAGAATTGCTAGAAGTAGATGTTGAAATTATTAGAAAATATCTGTAACAACAGCCTTAGCCAGCTAATACTCACCTAATTTACACCTTTTTCCTGATGACTGTTGAGATATAGGGATATGGAGAAGCCCATTTTAATATGTTATGCTATATTAAGCGTAGTCGTTATGAGTTTGTGCAACTGTTATGACCAACCCAAGAGTAGAAAATGTGGTAATTATCGGTTCCGGGCCAGCAGGTTACACAGCAGCCATCTACGCGGGACGTGCTAACCTCAAGCCAGTGGTATTTGAGGGCTTCCAAGCTGGAGGATTGCCTGGTGGACAGCTCATGACAACGACGGAAGTAGAGAATTTTCCTGGCTTTCCGCAAGGAATAACAGGCCCCGAATTGATGGATCAGATGAAAGCTCAGGCGGAACGTTGGGGTGCTGAACTATATACAGAAGATGTTATTGAAGTTGACTTAAGCCAGCGTCCGTTTACTGTCCGCTCTGAAGAAAGGGAATTTAAAACCCATAGCTTAATTATTGCCACAGGTGCAACAGCAAAAAGGTTGGGACTGCCTTGTGAAGGGCAGTTTTGGAGCCGGGGTATTTCTGCTTGTGCGATTTGCGACGGTGCTACACCGATTTTTCACGGAGCAGAGTTGGCTGTCGTGGGTGGTGGCGACTCGGCGGCAGAAGAAGCTATTTACCTTACCAAGTACGGTTCTAAGGTGAATTTGCTGGTGCGCTCAGAAAAAATGCGGGCTTCTAAAGCTATGCAAGACCGTGTTTTAAGTAACCCTAAAATCCACGTGCATTGGAACACTGAACCTGTGGATATATTTGGTAACGGCCACATGGAAGGGGTGAAAATCCGTAACAATAAAACTGGTGAAGAAAGCGAACTGCACGTTAAAGGATTATTCTACGCGATTGGTCACACTCCCAATACCTCTTTATTCAAGGGACAAGTCGAACTGGATGAAGTGGGTTACATTGTCACCAAGCCCGGTTCTCCAGAGACAAGTTTAGAGGGTGTTTTTGCTGCTGGTGACGTGCAGGATCATGAGTATCGTCAAGCGATTACTGCTGCGGGTAGTGGCTGTATGGCAGCAATGTTGGCAGAACGCTGGTTGTCGTCGAATGGTTTGATTCAAGAGTTCCATCAGGTGTCGCAAACTCCAGATAATGATTTGCAGCCTCAGCCAACTGACTACAGAACTCCCTCCGACACTGAATTTGATATTAATGGGACACGCTATGAAGGGGGTTATGCCCTCAGGAAGCTTTTCCACGAGAGCGATCGCCTACTCATAGTCAAATACGTCTCTCCTGGATGCGGCCCTTGCCACACTCTCAAGCCAATATTAAATAAGGTAGTGGATGAATTTGACGGTAAAATCCACTTTGTCGAAGTTGACATTGACAAAGACCGAGACATTGCCGAAAATGCCGGCATCACAGGGACACCAACAGTTCAGTTCTTCAAAAATAAGGAGCTCGTGAAGGAACTCAAAGGCGTCAAACCTAAAAGCGAATATCGTCAGTTGGTGGAAAGTAATTTGTCATAGTAATTAAGTGTTGAGTTTTGAGTTTTGGGTTGACAAAATGTTTCTGGAAACTCAAAATTCATTACTCATTACCTCTAACTCATAACTATATGAGCCTGATCAAACCCCAACTGTCAAAAAGATTTTTAATTTTTACTAAAAGTCCTACCCTTTCTCACCAGTTAATGCTTGTAGGGTTAGCCATCACCCTTTTTTTCATATTCCTAGCATTGTTTGCTCCTTTGTTTGTGAGTTGGGGATGGCTGCAAAACCCCGCAGAGTTATTAAGTAACGTTCCTCTTGAGCCACCCTCAGCCAAGCATTGGTTCGGTACTGATAGCTTGGGCTATGATGTATTCTCACGCACAATTTTAGGTGCAAAAGCTGCACTGCAAGTTGTTTTGCTAGCTACCGCACTGAGTATGGTGATCGGTGTGCCTTTGGGTATGGTGAGTGGCTATGTTGGCGGTAGATTAGACAAGATGCTGCTGTTTTTAATGGATAGCATCTACACTCTACCGGGGTTATTGCTTTCGGTAACGCTGGCGTTTGTAGTGGGGCGGGGAATATTAAATGCCGCGATCGCCATTAGCATTGCTTACGTTCCTCAGTATTATCGAGTTGTTCGCAACCACACCGTCAGCGTTAAAACGGAAGTCTACATAGAAGCAGCACAAGCGATCGGCGCTAATACCTGGCAAGTACTTTCTCGCTATTTATTTTTCAACGTCATTCAAAGCGTACCCGTACTATTCACCCTTAACGCTGCCGATGCCATTCTGATTTTGGGTGGATTGGGCTTTTTAGGTTTAGGATTACCAGAAGAAGTGCCAGAATGGGGACACGATTTAAAACAGGCTTTGCCTGCACTATCTACAGGCATTTGGTGGACTACACTTTTTCCGGGGCTAGCGATGACATCAATGGTGGTGGGGTTATCGCTACTGGGTGAAGGGTTAAATGAATTTATTAATCCCCGTTTGCGGCGAGAAAATGGTATTCGGAAATAGTTAATGGTTTAGGGAGCCGATTACGCTCAAAATGACAGCGATCGCGTAGTGTGTTTGGTGCAATGTCCAGGCATACTACTCTTCCACATAGTCTACTAACTACCAACATTTGATAATTTGATTTGCTAGTCTATTATTTGTTGTAATTCACCTGAGAGAATTGTGTGAAAGATAATCTTTCTTTAGTTGCAGCGGCTGCTGGTGGCTTTATGCTCTCTGTTGCCCTTGCTGGCATTTTGCGGGGTACGCCCCTCCCATCTTGGCAGGCGCAAGCCAATTTTCATTCGTCTTCAATGACTTATATCAGTCAAGCTACAGTTGGTACGAGCGAAATTAACCATAAAAAAACTAACCACAGATAATAAGGCAGTCCCGATGAAAAAATTTCATCACTAAGCATGAAAAAGGAATCTTCCCCTAAACCCCACACCCCTATACCCTTACACCCCTGTTTCAATTCAGAAGGCAGAAAGGGTATTGTGGTGACACCAGAAGTAATTGGTATTGACTTGGGGGGAACAGCAATTAAGCTAGGGCGCTTCACAGTTGATGGCACTTGCCACAAGTCTTTAACTGTAGCGACTCCCCAACCTGCAACTCCAGAGACAGTAATAGCGACAATGGTGGATGCGATCGCCCTACTCGATCCGCAAAATCAGACTATAGCCATTGGTGTTGGTACTCCTGGGCCTCCAGATGCAGCTGGAAGAATTGCTAAACTTGCTATTAACCTGCCAGGATGGTGCGATGTTCCTCTTGCTGACGCTCTAGAAGCAAAAACTGGCAAACCAACTGTTGTGGCTAACGATGCTAATTGTGCGGGTTTGGGAGAGGCTTGGTTAGGAGCTGGGCGCTACTTTCAAAATCTGATTTTACTAACTTTGGGAACTGGTGTTGGTGGGGCAATTATTCTAAATGGCAAATTGTTTGTAGGGCATTATGGAGCAGCTGGAGAGTTGGGTTTAATTACCTTCAACCCTGATGGCCCGGCGTGTAATAGTGGTAACCAAGGTTCTCTAGAACAGTACGTCTCAATTACGGCAATTCGTCGCTGCACTGGTAAAGATCCAGCAGAATTGGGCGCTCTAGCAAAAGCGGGAGATCCTCAAGCTTTGGCTTTTTGGCAGGGGTACGGTAGAGACTTAGGTATCGGGTTAACTAGTTTAATTTACGTACTGACACCGGAAGCGATCGTCATTGGTGGTGGTGTCAGCGCTAGTGCTGAGTTTTTCTTACCAGCAGCCAAAAGAGAAATTGAAAAGCGAGTGTTGAGAACATCTCGCGTGGGTATACAACTTTTAGCAGCGGAATTAGGCAATTCTGCCGGGATGTTAGGTGCAGCAAAGTTGGCATGGCAAAAAGTTAGTTTATAGCCCACAGTTAGAAATGGGTAAAAATTTTTACATTTATGATGTTTAACTTCAAAAAATTAAGCAAAGTTCAGCTTTCTGCCTTGTCATTGATAGGTATATCCTTATTGTCTGCTTGTTCTTCTCCTACCACCGAAAAATCTACTCCAGGCAGTAGCAATAGCGATACTTTGCGACTTCTCTATTGGCAAGCACCAACTATCCTCAATCCCCATTTATCCCAAGGTAACAAAGATTTTGAGGGCAGTCGAGTCACTTACGAACCCCTTGCCACTTACAATAAAGACGGTAAATTAATCCTTTTTCTAGCTGCGGAAATTCCTACCGTTGAGAATGGCGGCATAGCGAAAGATGGCACTTCAGTAACTTGGAAACTCAAGCAGGGGGTTAAGTGGTCTGATGGTCAACCTTTTACAGCACAAGATGTGGTTTTCACTTACCAATTTCTCTCCAACCCGGCTGTAGGTGCCACTAGTACTGCCTATTATGAAGCTGTCAAAAGTGTTGAAGCTGTTGACGATTATACCGTCAAAATCAATTTTAAGAATATCAATCCAGCTTGGTCGTTACCTTTCGTTGGCGAAAATGGGATGATTCTGCCTCGCCATATTTTTGAGAAATATAACGGCTCTAATGCTAGGGAGGCTCCAGGTAATTTACTTCCTGTCGGCACTGGCCCTTACCGAGTAGTGCAATTCAAGCCCGGTGATATTATCATCTATGAGCCTAATCCTGTGTTTCGCGAAGCCAGTCAGTCTTTGTTTAAACGAGTAGAACTCAAGGGTGGGGGCGATGCAACTTCGGCTGCTAGAGCAGTACTTCAGACACAAAACGCAGATTTTGCTTGGAATCTCCAGGTAGAAGCTTCCATCCTCAAGCAACTGGAAACATCTGGTAAAGGTAAATTACAAGCTGGCTTTGGCGCTGAAGTAGAGCGAATTTTGATTAATCAGACAGATCCCAACCAGGCAACGCAGGAGGGTGAACGCTCAAGTCTCAAATTTCCCCATCCTTTTTTTAGCGACCAGAAAGTTCGTCAGGCTTTTAGCTATGCTGTTGATCGCGACACTATTGCCAAACAATTATATGGTGCGATCGGTCGTCCGGCTGTGAACCTTTTAGTTGCACCTGATATTTATAATTCACCTAATACTAAATACGAATTTAACTTGCAAAAAGCTGCTGCCTTACTGGATGAGGCTGGATGGAAAGATACAAATAGCAACGGCATCCGAGATAAAAATGGCAAGGAGATGAGCGTTCTTTTCCAAACTTCAGTTAACCCGCTGCGTCAGAAAACTCAAGAAATTGTTAAACAAGCATTAACATCTATTGGTGTCAGGGTAGAACTTAAAAGTATCGATCCGAGTATTTTCTTCTCAGCCGATCCTGCTAATCCAGATACCACTCTTCACTTCTACGCTGATATGCAAATGTTTACTACAGGTAATACCAGCCCAGATCCAGGTGCCTACATGAAGAGTTGGACTTGTGATGAAATTCCTCAGAAAAAGAATAATTGGTCGCGACAGAATACTTCACGCTACTGCAATCCTCAATACGATGCCCTTTGGAAACAGTCTGCAACTGAGTTAAATCCCCAAAAGCGTCAGCAGCTATTTATTCAGATGAACGATTTGTTAATTAAAGATGGGGCGGTTATTCCCTTAATTGTTAGAGCTAACGTTGTTGGAGTCAACAATAAACTGGTTGGTGTAGACACAACTCCGTGGGATGCAGATACTTGGAATATTAAGGATTGGAGGCGAAAGTAGGTAGTGGGAATTTGAAGTATGAGAATCACACCACAACGCAGTAGACAGATATTTGGTAATCCCGCACCACCCCAGACGGTATGGGAAAAACAATTTGATTATTTTGACTCGGAATTAAAGAAGGTAGCTCAAAAAGACTGGCGTAAAATTACTGGAGAGGATCTTTGGTACTACTTTCACGACTTGGCCTATGTTGAACTACAACTAGATTTATTTAAGTACCTATTTCCAATATGTCTCAATTACTGGTACGAGACGCTGATGAAGAATCAGTCAGCCGCTTGTGGTGATGCCGAGTTCCACTATTCTTTATACCGTGGCAAAATACTAGAGAAAATGATGACTCCAAGGGTTAGAGAAGCTATTTACAACTTCTTCCACGATGGACTGATTGCTCGGATTGAGGCGGAGCGAGGATTTATTTACACCAAAGCTTCGACACCAGCCTATGCATGGATACAAAGATTCAACAGTATTGGGTATGTAGCCCCAATTATCAATAGAATTTGGACAACTTGGTGGAAACTTGACCACTCTGGCAAAGCGGTTTCGGCGATAATGTACGCTTCCGGACTAATATATTTAGAAGGGGAGAACCCAATTTTTGGTATGTGGACACCAGAAGACGGAGGCGGAGGCCCCTACTTGAATGAGAGTGATGCCAGTATCTATGATGTGGGCTGGCTGAATGAGAATTTAGAATTTTTGAGGAATACGCTGTCTGTTCAATACATACAAAAAAAGCTTAAGCAAGCGGCAGATACATTGCAGTTAGAACCTGAAAAAAATATGGCTTATCAAGTGGCAGAAGATGCACAAACAAGAGGTGAAGTCATAGAACTTTGTATTGAAGATTTACTAACAAAACTCTCAAAACCGTTATTAGGAAAATAACAAAACCTGTCTGCTAGAGTAGTCTAGGATCGAAAGCATCTCTTAAACCATCACCTATATAGTTAATACTTAGGACTGTGAGAAATATTGCCATCCCCGGAAAAATCACCATATAGGGAGCAAATTCCAAAAAGTTTTGTGCTTCATAAAGCATTCTTCCCCAGGTTGGTACATCTGGCGGAAAACCCAAACCAAAAAAGCTGAGGGTAGATTCGGTAATAATTGCCGTACTAACTGCCAGCGTAGCAGCAACTAATACTGGACTGATGACATTAGGCAGGATGTGCATCCAAATCAGCCGCAAAGGGCTAGCGCCAAGAGCACGAGCAGCTGTGACAAATTCCATTTCCCGCACCGTCAAAAAACCAGCTCGGACTAATCTCGCTACAGACATCCAATTGAGTCCACCAATAACCAGGACTACCAAGACAAATATACCTAACTCCGGCCCTGCGATCGCTCTAATTGCATCACGAAACAGAAATATCACTAATAGTAAAAGTGGTAGTCGCGGTAAAGCCAAGCACAAATCGGTGCAGCGCATTAAAATCATATCTAGCCAACCGCCAAAAAAACCAGAGATTGCACCCATAAGCGTACCCAATAATATTGCAACAACCATCGAAAAAATACCGACGGCAAGTGATATTCGTCCCCCATACAATACTCTAGCTAATATATCTTGACCAAGGTCATTTGTACCAAAGGGATGTTCCCAACTGGGGGGAAGGGTAGATTGAGCAAAGTCTACTTTATTAATGGGAGTGGTGTATACTAAAGGGCCAAATACGACACTTAACACGATTATTAGCAGTACGACGGTAGCTAGCATAGCGGGACGATTGCGGCGAAATTTGCGCCATGCATCTTGTCCGGGTGTCCCTTGTACAGCAGTAACACCGATTGTGACAGGAGAAATTCCAACTTCTGGGATTGGATCGGGCGATCGCTTAAACATAAATTTTTCCAACTACTTCGTATACTTAACGCGAGGATCTAGTAAACCATAGAGAATGTCTGCTATTAGATTAAAAACAACAATCAAAATTGCATATATAAAAGTAATTGCCATCACAACTGGTGTATCGTTGCGATAAATAGAGTCGATTAATAATGCACCAATACCAGGGACACGAAAAACTTGTTCTGTGACTAAAGCACCTGTAAAAATATTAGGAATATCTAACGCCACTAGTGTGACTACAGGAATGAGAGCATTCCGCAAAACGTGACGATAAATAACCGCAAATGTAGGTAAACCCTTAGCATAAGCTGTACGTACGTAATCTTGATGAAGGTTTTCTAATACCTCAGAACGGACAAAGCGCATTAGCATTGCTGCTTGCCATAGTGCCAACACACATACAGGCATAATCGACTGTTGAATTTGAGCTACAAAACTCTGCCAATCTGTCACTTGTAAAGTGCTGTTATAAATAAAAGGCAACCATTTTAATTGGACACTGAAAATAATAATAAACAGTAAGCCTGTAAAAAATGTCGGTAGAGAAAACCCAAAAAAAACTAGAGTTGTTAAAATCATGTCAAAAATGGAATGGCGTTTGAGAGCCGAGACTACTCCCAAAGGAACAGCCAATATTACACCTAAAACGTAGGCAGAACCAACCACCCACAATGTTGTCGGCAAACGTTGAAGAATCAGCGCACCAACTGGACTACGGCTAGTGAAAGAATAACCCATATCTCCAGTCAAAAAAGCTACAAACCATTTGACATAACGGATATGGATCGGCTGATCTAAACCTAAGGATCTTCTGACATTTTCCCGAACTTCGGCTGTAAGAGAGGGATTGAGTGCAAATTCTCCCATCGGATCGCCTGGAGCCAATGCTAAGATAGCGAAAATTATGATACTGATGGCAAATAGCGTTGGGATGGAAATTAGTAGACGATTGATTAAATATTTGGTCATTGCCTAAAGAAATTGCTTTATTCGGTAAAGCAGCAATAATTAACCTAATCTATCTTACTTTATTCTTATTTCAATCTTATTTTTGAGTCTAAACTTAGGCTAAAGCAGTGGTGAATGTCTTTGTATAAAAGGTATTAATCATCATTGATTCTTTTAACTTATCTGGTAATCACTTTTTTGAATACTGTTTGCGCTTTAAGGTAATAGAAGAAGCAAATACTTTTTTGGTGGTAACAAAATCAGCTGTAAAAACGAGGGCGGCAACAATTACATTTGTTAACACCTTGATTGGAAGTTTCATAATTTATTCTCTGGAAGGATTTATACCTATTTTGGATTCAAACCATTGATTCATAGGTTATTCCAGAATTTTGAAACATGACTGCTTATCCCAATTTGGGATGATTGCAGAAATACATAGTTACAAATAGGACAGTATGGCAGATTGTAATTGCGATAAAAAACAAGCATTTCTCTAAATATGAACTATGCCATTGCCTTCAGGTTAACATTGAGAAATCACTCATCCAGTAATTTTTTTTAAATCTTGCAGCACTTCACCAGCTGTTTGATAGCGATCGCTAAAGTGATAGCGCACCATCTTATCTAAAATCGCTGCTAATGTTTCGTTAGTTTGTGCTTGGTGACGCCATTCTACAGTACCAGTTTCGGGATGGGGTTGAAGTTCATGTGGTGGCACACCTGTAATCGCTTGAATGGCAATCATCCCCAAAGCGTAAATATCACTACACAAGCGAGGATGTCCAGCAAATTGTTCTGGTGGAGCATAACCTCGTGTACCGATAGCGACTGTCGCTAATTCGGTTTGATCAATAGTTAGAGGTTGCATCATTTTGACTGCACCAAAATCAATTAATACTAGCCGATTATCTGTATCAGATCTGATAATATTACTCGGTTTGATATCTCGATGAATAACACGATGTTCGTGAACAAATGTTAGAACTTCTAAAATTCCTCTTAGCATTTCAATTACATATGATTCATTTTTCACATCTTGAGTTGGTGATAATTCTTCACTAAGAGGATGTCCAGAAATATATTCTTGTACTAAATAAAATTCTTTATTTTCTTCAAAATATGCTAATAATTCGGGAATTTGCGGATGTCTACCTAAAATTTCTAGAATTTCCGCTTCTGCATCAAATAATCTTCTGGCGACTTGCATAAATTTTGTATCTCGACGAGCTGGCATTAGTTGTTTCACGACACAACTAGGGCTGCCCGGACGTTGGCTATCTTTTGCTATATAAGTGCAACCAAATCCACCAGAACCAAGTACTTTTGCAATTTGGTAGCGTCCGCCCAAAATAAAGTCACCAGTTGCTTTTTCTGCTTGATCTAGTGTGTCTGAAGAATGAATGTGCTTATCTTGAATGCCTGTGCTAGTTTCTCTTAACAGTGTATTTAATTGTTCAATTGCTTCTTTTTGCTTTTCAACTTGCAGGATAATTACCTTAGTTTGTTGCTGAGTTTGGTAAGTAGTGTAAGCCATAACACTAACACCACTTAAAAGCAAAGTTAAGGCAGGTGGTACGATTGGTAACCACCCTCCTTGCAGAAATAACAAATAGCACACTCCCACCAAACCACCCAAAGAAATTCCGCCAGCCAAACCCAAACGCAAGGGGTATCGCAATCGCCAAGCCAAAAAGCCACCTATTATTGCCCAGCCCCATATCCACACGGCTTCCATCCAGTTAGATAAATACCAAATGAGAGGACGCCCATCTAGCACTGTACTAATCATCTCACTTGCTACCTGTGCATGAATCAAGACAGCAGGCATTCTTGGTGGATGCTGCGGTGAAGCGCTGTAGGGTGTATAAAAGCCTGGATGAACGCTACGGGCAGTAGTACCGATAATTACGAGACGGTTTTTTACCAAATTAGAATTTACCTGATCTCGTAAAACTTGAGTCAGAGTTACTTGCTGGGCAAAGTTAGAGGGATTACGATAATTGAGTAGGATTTGATAGCCCTTTGCATCTATATTTTCATAACCACCTGAATTCTCTAACAAAGGTGGGAATGTGGTTTTACCTATATAAAAATGGTCTGCGTTGTTGAAATTATATTCAACACCTTGTTTTTCTAAATATTTAATTGCGAGTAGAGCTGCAAAGGAGTATTGAGTTGTACATTTGCGATCGCTAGAACCAGCAAATAATAAACTGCGACGAATAATACCATCGTTATCTGCAATCACATCACTAAAACCTACCCTATCTACAGGGAAATTTAGTGGTGGTGGAATCTCTGGACTACCCATACTGCTGAATGTGCAGTAAGTGATAATATTATCCAGATTTTTAAGACCAGATCCTAAATTTTTCTGCTTGGAACGGTCGATACTTAAACCAATTATCCGTGGTTGATAAGATTGTAGTTTTGCTAAGAGTTTATTGATGGTATTGTCTGGCACAGAAAAATCTTCTGACCCCAGATCCTCTTCTGTGACAGTAACCAGCAAAATACGGGGATCTGGTGCTTCCTGGGGACGTAACCGCAACATTTGATCGTAAGCACTTAATTCCCAAGGCTGCAACCATTTTAAATGACGGACTCCGAGTACTAAGATTGTGGCTCCTACACTAGTAAGAAATATGGCTTGCAGCCAATTTTTGAGAGCAGCATCCTGAGGAAGTTTATCTTTCACCAATGAGAGACGGAGTTGTTGTAGAAGTCGCTTAATCACGGCGTTGTGGCTGTAGCCAGGATTTGGTAGACGTTGCTGAGTAGGGAAGTTAAATTTATCCCAAGTATTCTCAATGTACCAATTTAGTTGCTAAGGTTTAGCTTTGGGTTTATTGTGACTTGGCTTTGTATGACTCCACGCTCATTGTAAGTTATTCCGTAAAGCTGACAAATTCTGAAGTAGGGGGAGTGTCCATAGGAGACGCAAGGACGCGGGGACAAGAAGACAAGGGGATATGGAACGGAGATAAGAAGAGAGAAACAACCACTGTAGGGGCGGGTTTAAAAGATAAATTGTCGATGTCAGTGAAAAATTATAAATAAAACCCGCCCCTACCAATGACCAATGACTATTTACTTTTTGGAATCACATATCTTATTCCGCCTCTAGAACCAACAGTATCACCTTTGTAACGCGGAATAATATGAATACTGGCGTGCATCATATTTTGCCCTGCATCTCTATTGATGTTCATGCCCACATTGAAACCGTTTGGTTCAAATTCTTGACTGAGAATGGCTTGCACTTTATTAACCATAAGCCAACAAGCGGATTGCTCTTTCAACGGTAGCTCAAAATAATTACTGACGTGGCGCTTTGGAATAACCAAAACGTGACCTTTACTAACAGGATAACCATCAAAAATAGCATAGGCTGTTGCTGATTCAGTTAGTATTGTTAGGTTTTGATGAGGGTTGCAAAATAGGCAGTTATTGGAAGAATTTCTTTGTCGGTTATAGTGTCTGTATTCGTAAATTTCGTAATAATCATCTAGGTATATTGATTGAAAAGGCAGTTTTACAATACATTGATATGTAGGTTTTTGATGAATATAATGTTCTCTAAATCCTTCTTTTTTTATATCTCTTCTTACTGCATAATAAGCTTTCCCACCCGGTTTCAATAAATGCGATACTCCCATGAGAACATTTGCTTGCTCTTGAGAGAATAAAACATTTAAAACGTATAAGCAAATAATAGTATCAAATTTTTCGTTAGGGTACTGGGGAAAATAATACGGATCGTAACCTATAATATTAAATCCTTTTTGTTGTAATAATTTAACATCATTGCCAAAGCCACAACCAAAGTCTAATATTTTACCTTGAAGTAGATTTTTTGCTAATAAAAACTGTGCAGGTACTGATAAGTGAATTCTTTCTATGGCTGTGAGGTGGCTATATTTATTTTTTTGATTTTTCATCTGCTAGGGGAGATGGAGAAAATAGTTAAGCTTAAAAAAGCGCGATCGCTACAATCCACGCTTTTTTCTCGGCGATTTTAGAAACACTAGTATTATTTACTACATTCTATCTAACTTCAGAAAAATCACCAGTATTTCAACTAAAAACTATTCTGATGGGAGTAACCTTTACATGCAGCAAAAACAGCCGCAATTAGATAAATCTAGTAATTTTACTGAAAAATATCTAAAACTATACACCGAAATGTAGCTATTTGCGTTTATGGCTTTGTCTATTTCCACAAAAGTACGATTGACTCTTTTTTGGTAAATTGCATTTGTGAATCTAAAGATGTCTAGTTAAGTTTTGGTATGGAGCGCAAGAGTTTTCTTTCGGCACGAGTGTATTGACTACATTTATAACAGAGTAGATTGAGATATGAAGCGATGTTCTCTGACAAAAAATGTAGATTTAAGTCCCGATCAAGATATGACTTTGCACTCTCACTTTTTAACTGATGGTAAACTTTTAGTTCTGATTAATTGTTCTCAACTACAACTAGTTTTGCTGGAATATGCTCGTCGCTTTTCAATTGAAACTTTGTTTGGTTGCTTTGCTTTAAATCTCGTGGTTTTCGTCTAGAAATTAGGCATATTTCTCTCAAAGGCGATCGCATCAGCAAACTATACTTGAGCGAAGGTAGGCTTATTATGTATAGCTCCAGGCTTGAGCCTGTGAGCTAATAATTAAGCATACTAATTTATATGCTAATGACTAAGCAGTTACCTTAGTTTTAGACCAAATACCGTTTTCATCTTCATCAAATTTTTGATGAACGGCTTCCCAAGCTGCCTGTTCTGCCTGAGCTTGGTCGTTCGTTTGGTCTAGTATACTGTTATAGCGTTCAATAAATGTAGTTTGAGCATCTGGTGAAAGATGAGAGCGTACCTCTGGAGATAAATCTTCTGGGCTACCACAACGACCGGAACAAGGATGAGGAAGCGCCTGCTCCATTATGTGGATTTCTTCACCACCAGCGCCTTGCATCAACTTTTGAAACTCTTCAGCCCGGTTACTTGGAACTTCCGCCATTACCAAAAACTCTCCAGCTTGTAGACGAGTTTGATAAACAGCAGCTTTCTCTTCTGGCATTCCTATAGCTACTAATGCAGATACTAACCCTGCACCTGCACTACCGGCGATCGCTCCACTAGCAGCTCCTAGCAGTACTGCACCGATTGGGCCTGCTGCTACAATTGGCCCAACAAAGGGAATGAATAATACGCCTACACCTGTAAGCAAACCCAGCAAAGAGCCGAAGAAAGAACCAAAAAGTGCTCCTTGTCTCAAACCTCCCAAAATCACATCTCTCTTGGTAATGAAACCAGCAATTCGAGTTTGTGATTGGAAATTTCTGCCCATGACTGAAATATGGTCTCTAGGCACACCCTGGTCTAACAACTGCCGAAGAACATTATCTACTTGGTTCTGTTCTTTAAAAACAGCCGATATGGTACGCTCCGCTTTATATTCTTCAGCCATTTAATACTCCTTATTATTTTGTTTTTTGGACATACCAGATTGAGGAATGAGTAGGTAGATGCAAATATGCACTCAAACCTCAATCTATCAAACCTAAACTCTTACTAATGATGTAAAACCCTATCTGCTCTTGCCTAAACACCTACAGGAGTTTTCTTTTCAGTCGCTGGTTGAGAACCATCTGCTTCTAAGGCTTGTCCTTCAATAAAAGAGCGCAGCATCCAAGCCATCTCTTCATGTCCTTCCATTAGTCCAGTTAAGAAATCAGCAGTTCCTTCATCATGGAAATCTTCAGAACACTGATCTATATGCTCACGAAGATTGCGAATTACTTGCTCATGATCATCTACCAATCTAGCCACCATACCGGTTGCTGTGGGGACATCACCACCATGCTCTTTAATGGTGCCATTCTTCAAAAATCCTTCCATTGTGCCAATGGGATAACCACCTAAAGCACGAACCCGTTCAGCTATGGCATCGATGTTTTCTGTCAATTGTTGGTACTGTTCTTCCCAAATCTCATGCAGACTGCGGAACTGAGGGCCAACTACATCCCAGTGGTACTTTTTCGTTTTGACTACTAGCAGATAGGCATCTGACAAGTCTTTGTTCAACAGATTAATTACACCATTACGTTGTTCTTCACTTAAACCAATATTGAGTGGACGCATTGCTTTTCATCCCTAAGCTGTTTTCTTTCTTCTCTAACTTCACAAATTCAACATAGAAATTACATCAACCTCTAGAATGATTGTGTTACTAAAATTAATCTATGTATCGTCAGATGTATTATTTAGTTTAATTTCTTCAAGAACTCTTTTTAATTCTCTCTTAACTTACTATAATCAATCAGTCAGCACTAAAATTGATTTAATTTTTAGTTTTTTATTTGCAGTTTTTGTGTGCAGATCAAAACTAAATTTCTATCAAAAAATCAACATTTAAGCATTAAATATAAACATTTGGAAAGCAATAAACTTCCCAAATGTTTAGTACTAATACTCAAGGTATATGAAACAATAATTCAAAAATTAACCCCAGCTTTTAATTCAATTTACTGGGGTCGATGTTTCTGAAGAGATTTATTGATTACCTGTTACTTTTTTCAAGAAGTTGCTAACTTCTTCTTCAACGGAGGTTGCTTGTTGAGAGTTTTCTGGACGATTCATTTTTTCAACGTCAGCAGCACCTTGAACCTCGTTCAGTCCACCGCCACTTGTCCGTTTCTGAGTTTCTTCCAGTCCCAGAGGTGGCTTGCTTGCTGATTCATCAGTTCTACGCTGAGTTTCTAGCAATTGATCAGTAGCTTCTTGAGGATTACTTTTGTAGCTGTCGATTGCAGCAGCAGGCAAAGCATTAGACAATAAGAGTAAAGCACATGTGAATGCTAAAACTACAAAACGCATGGGACGTAAAAATGAAGCAACAATTTTTTGCATTTAACTTACTCCAAGAATGAAATTTTTGATTAACTCAATCAGAAAGTTTAGAAATAAAAGATGCTGAAAGCAATACTAAAATTAATGCTAAACCAATTATGTTTATGGTAATATTGGCATTAACACATAACTAGTTGCTCTCCGATTTACTTTCTTGTTTTCGTCTAGTGATTTTGACTTTAGAAAGTCAATCTAGGCTTATTATTTTTTTAATTTGAAAAGGTGAATGCGTGAATCGACCTGCGGGCTGAAATTTTGTCTATTAATTCTAGAAAAATAATCTCTCTATAGATAGATATTGCCTTTAGGGTTTTGTTAGATGAACTACCTATTTGTGGAATCTTAGCGATCGCAAAACCTGAATGAGAACGAAGCATCTCTATCTGAATTTGAAGGCAGAAGGCAGTTCCGATGAAAAAAATTCACAGCTATGCATGAAAAATCCTTCCCCTGACTCTCTCCTTCACAAGAAGAGGAGTGGCGTAGCTGGGGTGAGTGAGGTAACTTTCAACTCAGAAGGGATCAAGATTTTTATCCGTTGTTGTGTAATTTAATCACATGAGTGTCTGATTTGCCATCAGGCAATGCCACATAATAAAAGGCACAATTGATAGAAGGAGTGGAGGTAGGTTTGTGCAGCACAAAGATTTGAACAACCAACAAACCAAAAACAAGAGTAAGTCACTGCCTTCTGGGTTGATCGTTCGTTCGGGAAAACTCGTGTGGACAACTCTCTGGCAAGTCATGATGTCAAGGCTTGCCCCCCGTAGCAAGTCAGGAGAATACATCCGCCCCGCAAGTCAGTTTCGGAATTTTATCAGTACAGAAGTCGGCAATTTATACCAACCACAAGCAGGACGCTATCGCCTTTATGTTGGTTTAGGGTGTCCTTGGGCGCACAGAACTTTAGTTGTGCGATCGCTCAAAGGGCTAGAAGAGGCGATTCCAGTCAGCATTGTGTCTCCTTCTCCCAACGAGGGCATCTGGATTCTTAATAAAGAGGAAGAAGGTTGCCGCACTCTTCCCGAATTTTACAATTTGGCAGTACCTGGTTACAAAGGACGCGCTACCGTTCCCGTACTCTGGGATATGCAAAACAAGGTGATCGTGAATAACGAAAGCTCAGAAATCATTGTGATGTTAAACTCCCAGTTCAACGAATTTGCAACTAATCCCACACTCGATCTCTATCCAGAGGAACTGCGGGAACAAATTGACAGTTGGAACGAAAAAATTTATCACACGGTAAATAACGGCGTGTATCGCTGTGGCTTTGCCCAAACTCAAGCAGCATACGATCAAGCATGCAAGGAGTTATTCAGCACTTTAGACGAAATTGACGCAGTATTAAAAACAAGTCGATATCTGTGTGGAGATAGGGTAACGTTAGCGGATGTACGTCTGTTTACCACTCTATTTCGTTTCGATATCGTCTATTACGGACTATTTAAGTGCAATCGTCACAGAATTCAAGACTATCAGAATTTAGGGGCTTACTTGCGTGATTTATACCAGTTACCAGGAGTTGCTAGCACCTGCGATCCAGAAAGTGTGAAGCGAGACTATTACGGCAACCTTTTCCCACTTAATCCGGGTGGAATTATTCCTTATGGCCCTGATATTACTAGCCTGATGGAACCACATCACCGTGAAAGCATCGGCAAGGAAATGGGAAATAGGTGACAGAGGAAAGGGGACAGGTGACAGGCAACAGAGAAGGAATACAGTAATTTCGCTCGTGTTGAAAGATGGCTAGATATTTATGTGTAGACACTTAGATGACAGGAAATAGAGAAGAGAAATCTCAAACTATTTTAAATTTTTATTTGCTAATTAGGAAATACTAATCAGTGTATTCTTTTTCTTGCTTGATAATCAAATAAAGCTCCCGAACTAACTACAGTTCTTTGATCTCCTGTGGAGATGGGAATTTATCTATTTTGTAAAGCCATGTAGAGAATACTTTACTCTACACTGGAAAATTTTGTCGCTTGCATAACGCACAAGCTTCGCTTCATCATGCCCACTTTTTGCTTGTTAAACGATATTGCATAGCGAAATGTAAAAAACTAGTTAAGAAATCTGAAGTTGCTTATAAAAACGTAACAAAATCAACATACAAACAAAATTCACCTACACCGCTTGATTGCGGTGTTAAAGGAGGATTAAACAACTAGTTTGGCAGCAACCTAATTAGATCTAAATCTAATTAGATTATCACAGTTTATGAAGACGGAACAATTTCAGATCTTGCTACGTTTTTTGAAAGCTTTAGCGGATGAAAGCCGATTAAAAATTTTGAGTATTCTCGCTAATCAAGAGTGCAGTGTCGAAGAATTGGCAGTATTACTACAATTAAAAGAGCCGACAGTATCCCATCATTTAGCAAGACTAAAAGAAGTACATTTAGTAACTATGCGTCCTGAAGGTAATACTCGTTTGTACCTACTAGATAGTGAGACTTTGCAAAGCGTCAGTAAGGACATTTTAACGCCAGAAAATATAGCTTCTTGGGTTGAAGATGTAGATACAGAAGCATGGAAAAGCAAAATACTCCAAACTTATATAGAAGCAGAGCATCTTAAAGAAATTCCTACTAGCCGCAAAAAACGTCTGGTGATTCTAAATTGGTTAGCGAATAAATTTGAAGTGGGGGTTAGGTATCCAGAACGTATGGTTGATAATATTATCAAACGTCATCATCCTGATTTTGCCAACATTAAGCGGGAGTTAATTGATAACCATTTTCTGCAACGAGAAAACGAGGTTTACTGGCGTTCTCCATCAGAAAACAAGGTTAGTCGATAGTCAACAGTCACTCATCATTGGTCATTGGTAGGGGCGGGTTTGATTTATAATTTTTCACTGACATCGAGAATTGATCTTTTAAACCCGCCCGTACAGTGGTTAGTGGTTAGTAGTTAGTAGGGGCAGGTTTTGCTGATAATCTTGCCGTTCAAACGAATAATTTATCTTCTAAACCCGCCCGTACAGTAAGTGGTTTATGACTCCCCTTGTCTTTGCGTCCTAATTTCCTACCTGCGCTCTTGCGCAAAGCGACTTGGTGTAGTAGCCACTTTTCGTCTACTGCCTCTGGGCAGTGGCTACAACGGGGGGAAACCTCCGAAGTTCTGAGCCTCCTTGTGGAGGAGCTTGCGCTAACAGAGGAAACTTCCGCACCCTTAAGGGAAGCCGTACCTACAGAAGCCGCTCCGCGTCTACCGCGTCTACAGACTTCTCTGCAAATGTGCTGCTCTCTGCCCCCCTCCTGCCTTCTGTACTCATTTCCCCAAATAAGCCTCTAAAACTTGGGGATTACACTGAATTTCCTGTGGTATACCATTAGCTAAATTTTGACCTTCGGCAAGTACCCAAACGCGATCGCACAGCGACATAATCACATCCATATTGTGTTCAATAATCAAAAAAGTCATGCCTGTCTTATTCCAATTGACAATGCGATCGCAGATCTCATCAATTAATCTAGGATTGACACCAGCAGCAGGTTCATCCAACAAAATCAACTTAGGGTTAGTCATCAGCGCCCTGCCGATTTCCAAGAGCTTGCGTTGTCCTCCAGACAAACCACCAGCGTAATCATAGGCTTTGTGTGCCAAACCTACCGATTCTAAAATTAACATCGCCCGTTCTCGGTGTTGTTTTTCTTCTTTAGCAACCACATGGGGTTGGAATTGCACTTGCCAAAAGTTTTCGCCAGTCTGTTTTTGCGCTGCCAACATCAGATTTTCTAGTACCGACAACCGCGAGAGAGCACGGGCAACTTGAAATGTACGTACTAAACCTTGCTGGGCGATTTGATGAGGCTGCAAGTGCTGAATTGGCTCGCCGTCAAAAATTACCCGTCCTTTATCGGGACGGATAAAACTAGACAATAAATTAAATAAAGTCGTTTTCCCAGCACCATTGGGGCCGATCAAACCAGTTATACTGCTAGCTGGTACTTGAATTTCGGCATTTTGCACCGCCTTAATGCCGCCAAAGCTTTTGCAAAGTCCACTTGCAGCTAATAAAGGAAGTTGGGATGAGTCGTTATTTACCAAGGGTAAGCTCCTCCTTTTTGCCTAAAATACCTTGAGGACGCCAAATCATTAGTACCATCAAGATCAGTCCTATTACCATAATGCGAAATGCACCTAACTGATCGGAGGAAAGGTTGGTAAAAATTCTAGGTAAGAATTCACGAGTCAGCGTGTCGTAAGCAAAGTAAATAACTGCGCCCAGAATAGTGCCGATATTATTACCAGAACCTCCCAAGATCACCATAATCCAAGCATCAAATGTTAGCTGGGGTTGAAAATTATCAGGGTAAATAGCGCTGAGTTGCCAGGCAAACAAAGCACCAGCGATCCCAGCGATCGCACCACCCAACATAAAGGACTGCAATTTGTACCAAAAGACATTTTTACCCAGCGCTTTAGGAACCTCTTCATCTTCGCGGATAGCTTTGAGGACTCGTCCCCAAGGCGATCGCACCAAAACTTCCAGTCGCCAGAACACAAATGCCAATACCAACAGCGACAACAGCATCAAACCTGCTTTCGGATCGTAATTATACAGGGCAATCACTCCTGAAATATAAATTACTGCTGACAGCAGCCCCAGTAAAATTCCTATTACCAAACGCAAAATAAATTCTGGCTTTTTACCTACTCGTTTGGGTGAATCAACTACCAATGATGCACCTGTGGGGCGAATCCAACGCCACAGCCAATAAAAAGTTATGCCTGCGCAAAGTGTCAACAGCCCGATCATTATTAATTTGACAAACAAATTTGGTTGTAAAGTAGCTAGTGGGATTGGATAACTTTGTATACCGAACGCCCCAGATATCCAAGTGTCACCCACGGGTAAATCCTGATTATTAACTATCAAACGAATTAACTCTCCAACACCGATAGTGACAATCGCCAGGTAATCTTCCCGCAAGCGTAAAGTTGCAAAACCAATTAACAAGCCCAATAAAGCTGCGACAACTGCACCGATCGCTGCTGCTACCAGTAAGGGAACGCCTTTTAAACTTAACAATACTGTTGTGTATGCTCCTAAAGTTAGGAATACCACATGACCAAAGTTAATTAAGCCTGTAAAACCCCATTGTAAATTCAGTCCTAAAGCAAACAAAGCAAAAATAGATGTAGAAATTGCTAAAAAAACAAGATATTGAATCATAGGAAGTTAGTTAATAGTCATTGGTATTGGTAGGGGCGGGTTTTATTTATAATTTTTCACTGACATCGAGAATTTATCTTTTAAACCCGCCCGTACAGTAGTTAGTGGTTAGTAGGGGAGCCAGTGCGTTGCGGTGAGTCCAGCACTCTTGGGAGGATAACACGAGCGCAGTGGCTGTGCTTCCCGTAAGGGTATGCGAACCCCCGTACTCCTACTCTACGAGAAGGGCTACGCCCAACAGAGAACCCGCAGGGTATCCGAAGGGCTTCTCGCAGAGTACCGGAGGGTTAGTGGGTAGTGGTTTTGTTGATGATATGAACGGTTAAAACCGACAATTTATCTTCTAAACCAGCCCGTACAGTGGTTGTTTCCCTCTCTTCTTGTCTCCTTGTCCCCCTGTCCCCGCGTCCCCGCGTCCCCGCGTCTCCTTGTCTCCCTGTCCCCTGTCACCTATCCCCCGTTAATCACAGCTTATTTTATGGGAAAACTAAGTATTGATTGTGTTTAGCGGATAATATTTATGAATTTGCTGCGACTTAGAATCCATCACTTAATTGAGCAGTTAGCTGATGAAGAACTAAACTTGGTTTGGAATACTATCTACAATTTACATTGTGATTTTTACATACTAGAAGCTATACAAGAAGTCAAGCGATCGCAACAACCTTGGGATACTCTCACCCATGAAGAGGCTACCCAATTGTTAATTGCTAATAGCTAATGGCTAATAGTTACAATGAGCGATTAACCATTAACTATTGACTATACACATGGAAGTGCGTTACGCACGGTCTTTTTTAATAGACCTCAAGAATTTAGAGTCGGCTGCCTATCAGCGGATTTATAACTTTGTTTTTTTTGAATTTATAGACAAGGGGCTACTGCATTACCTACCAGAAATGCGGCAGATAGATAGCAATGGTATTTTTTACCGCTTGACTATGGATAATTACTTAATCGGTATAGAACAGAGAGGGGAAATTGTGAAATTTCTACGAGTCATACCAATGCCAGATGTTTAGGGCGAGCAGTGAATTAACACTAAAAACTGTATAAGAGGGAAAGGTATGGCTCAAACGTTGGCTTAAACTTGTTTGTGAGAAGCACTTTACTTGAAATTTCCCTATGGACGCGACGGCACTTTGGCAACGATACCAGAAATGGCTATATTTCCATGAAGGATTAGGATTTTATCTGGACGTAAGCCGGATGCGGTTTGACGATGCCTTCGTGAAAGACTTGCAGCCAAAGTTTGAGAAGGCTTTTGCGGATATGGCGGAACTTGAGAAGGGGGCGATCGCCAACCCCGACGAAAACCGCATGGTTGGACACTACTGGCTGAGAAATCCCGATCTGGCTCCTACTCCCGAACTGACGCAAGAAATTGTCAGCACAATCGAGCAAATTGAAGTATTTGCGGAAAAAATCCACACAGGTGCAATTCATCCGCCGAAAGCACCCCGTTTCACCGATATTATTTCGATTGGGATTGGTGGTTCTGCCCTCGGCCCCGAATTTGTTGCAGAAGCCCTCAGCCCAGACTTTCCACCACTGGTTATCCACTTTATCGATAATACCGATCCCGCAGGTATTGATCGCATTTTGACTCATGTACGTAATCGACTAGCTAGCACTTTGGTATTGGTAATCTCCAAATCAGGAGGCACGCCAGAACCACGCAACGGTATGATTGAAGTCAAAAAAGCCTATGCTGGACAAAACTTAGATTTTGCTAATTATGCGATCGCCGTTACCATGCCCGGCAGTCATCTAGACGATGTCGCCAAATCAGAAAACTGGTTGGCAAGGTTTCCAATGTACGATTGGGTAGGTGGGCGCACCTCAGAAATGTCAGCCGTGGGGTTTGTACCAGCGGCATTACAAGGCATTAATATCCGCGAGATGCTTGAGGGTGCTAAAGAAATGGATGACGCTACCCGTGTCCCTGATCTGAAAAATAACCCAGCAGCATTATTAGCTTTGTCTTGGTATTACGCTGGCAATGGACGGGGCGAAAAAGACATGGTTGTCCTACCTTATAAAGACAGCCTACTCCTATTTAGCCGCTACTTGCAACAGCTGGTGATGGAATCTTTGGGTAAAGAAAAAGACTTAGACGGTAACGTTGTCCATCAAGGCATCGCCGTGTATGGCAATAAAGGCTCAACTGACCAACACGCTTACGTCCAGCAGTTACGTGAGGGTGTAGCAAATTTCTTCGTTACCTTCATTGAAGTTTTAGAAGACCGTAAGAGTCCATCTCCAGAAATCGAACCAGGAATCACCTCAGGTGATTATCTTTCAGGTTTTCTGCAAGGAACCCGACAAGCATTGTATGAAAATCACCGTGATTCGATTACAGTTACAATTCCTCAAGTTAATTCCCGTACTGTCGGAGCATTAATTGCTTTATATGATCGCGCTGTTGGTTTGTATGCCAGCTTAGTCAACATCAATGCCTATCATCAACCAGGAGTAGAAGCTGGCAAAAAAGCTGCCGCTGCCATTCTCGAATTGCAAAAACGAGTACTGGAAGTCCTGCAATCATCAAAAACGCCTCTTTCGTTGGCAGAAATTGCTCAAAAAGCTGGTTCTGCCGACCAAATTGAATCAATTTACATCATTCTGCGTCATCTCCACGCCAATGGGCGCGGTATAGTTTTGCAAGGCAATCTTGGTCAACCCGACACTCTCAAAGTTGCGATCAGTTGACATATTCAGCACCTCACCGTCTATCACATTTTGTAGCAATATTGTCACAGTCGTAACAATATTTTATACATGAGCATCTTAAATTGAAGGTCAAGCTTCAATATTTAAGATGCTCTTTTTAGGATGTTGTTATGAGTCTGAGGGGAATTGAAATCCGTCAGTTGAAATCAATTAAAGGGGGAATGGTTGAGTTTTTCACTCCTCAAGCCAGTCATGAAACCATGCTGGTGCAAATTCCCCCAGGTGCGATCGACGAATTATTTGTACATAAATCGCAAACCGACCAATTATTGGTAGTCAGAGGTCAGTTCGTACTTGTTACTCTAGTTAATAAAAAATACCAGTATATTGCCTTAAGCGAAGATAATCCGGCTGTAGTAAAAATCCCGCCAGGAGTTATGCACGGAGCGATTAATTTCAGTTCTCAACCGTGTTTTGTCATCAATGCTGTGCTGCGTCACAGAGCAACTCAACAACAAGATTATATTCCTCGTCGCCGACCATTTGCTTATGATTTGGCAGCAGCAGAGTCAGCTTTGAGGAAGCTAGAAGTGACAAACCGGATAGAGATTTTCTACTAAGCATTGTCATATCTGTTACTCTGGTTTAACCTGCTGCACAGACTCCCGCATCTCCTTCAAAATTTCCTCTTGTTCAGTCTAAGCAATTCGCGCTTGTTCAGCAGCTTGCCGATCTATCTCCTGTGACACCCTTTCGTGTTCAGCAGATTGCCGTTATTCTTCTTCTGCCCCAATAGCGTTTGGCTTCTTTTGCTTTAGCGAGTCTTGAGCATCAGACATATGTTTGTCTATTTTCCTAGCTCTCCTCAAATTTTACCACTCTCAACTAAGTAGCCACCATGAACTGCCTGTACCAGAACGCATGAAATAAACTTTCTTTTCTACCTGCACTCTTGCGTGTAGCGACTTTTATACACCTTGGGCAAGCCCTTCCCGCAGGGTAGGGTAAGTAGCCGCTTTGCGTCTACTGCCTCCTGCCTTCGACTTGAAAACAAGATTGCCAGTTTGTAGAGTAAAATTGCACAATTATCATAGAGATTTTCTTTAAATTTTGCATTGAGCCAACTGGCAGCCCGTTCAAGCAAACTTTCAGTTGTAAAGATAAGCTTGACGGTTTGGCATCTTCTGCAAAAGTTACACATATTTTAATATTTTTGAAGAGATAGAGTTCAGCAATTCCTAAAGTATGGCGGGACATAGTAAGTGGGCAAATATTAAACGCCAAAAGGCTGTAGTGGATGCAAAAAAGGGCAAGACATTCACTCAACTGGCGCGTGCGATTATTGTTGCTGCCAGAAGCGGCATCCCAGATCCAGCAGGGAATTTTCAACTACGCACGGCGATAGATAAGGCAAAAGCAGCTGGCATACCCAATGACAATATAGAAAGAGCGATCGCCAAAGGAGCAGGTACTTTTGAAGGCGATGGTTCTCAACTAGAAGCGATTCGCTACGAAGGTTACGGCCCTGGAGGAGTTGCTATTTTAATAGAAGCTCTGACAGATAACCGCAATCGTACCGCCGCTGACTTACGTGCTGCCTTTAGTAAAAATGGCGGAAATCTCGGTGAAACCGGATGTGTAAGCTGGATGTTCAATCAAAAAGGCGTTTGTACTGTTGAGGGAGTAGAAGACGAAGAACAGCTTTTAGAAGCAGCCTTAGAGGGTGGTGCTGAGTCTTATGAAATGACAGAAGATAAAACAGCAGAAGTGTTCGCTGAGGTGAAAAATTTAGAAAACCTCAATCAAAGCTTGAGAGAAAAAGGTTTTCAGGTGACTGATGCTGAATTGCGTTGGATTCCTAGTAATAACGTAGAAGTTTCTGATCCAGATCAGGCGCGATCGCTTCTCAAATTAATTGATACTCTAGACAGTTTGGATGATGTGCAAAATGTCACGGCTAATTTTGAAATGTCAGAACAGCTAATGAGTGTGAGTATGAGTTGATACTGTTTTTAGAATAAATATAACTTTTAACAGAGCGATCGCACTTCTTCAACGCTTGCTAAGGCAAAGTCCAGTTTTCTAATTGAAGTCCAGAAATACGGCTATAGTACTGAGTATCATTTGTCACTAAAATATAATTTTCTGCTACCGCAACACTAGCAATTAGTAAATCAAAATCAGCTATAGGTTGCCCTGTTCTGCGGAGTTCTGCCTTTAATTGGCCAAATAATTTGAGAGAGTTATTGTCTAAAGGAATATATAGATATGTTTTTGATAAATTCTTCTACACGAGCTAAATTTTCTTCGACTCGATTGGAATTATATGCACCATAATATAATTCAGCAAATGTGATGACGCAAATAACAATGTGATTCCAGCTTACTTTCCTAACTTTGTCTCTGACAGAAAATCTATCTGTCAACCAATAGATGCAGGTATCTGTATCAAGTAAGTAGGTCACAGGCTATAATCGGAGTTAGAAATAGTACGGCTATCATAAATATCTTGAATAATTGCTTCTGGAGTGCGTTCATCTTCCCAAGCACCAAATGTTTCTATAAACTTATCTAGCGGATGAGTGGTTGGTGCTGCTTTAGGCGGTGTTATGATTTCGCTAGCTATCAATTGTTCTACTTCAGAAATACCTAAACTTTGAGTTTGTTCTTTAGCTATCACCATGATTTGCATTAATGCTATAGCTTGACGTAGAACATCACTTTTACTTCCGCCTAGCTTTTTTGCCAATTCTTCTAATATCTGGTTGAGTTCAGGCGACAAATCTAAGTTTAAGTGAACCATCCTCTGAGTATTAGTCATGGTTCTCTCCTTGTATAAATCATAAGTATATCTTACCTTTGTCTCCCCACGCTTTCACGCTTACAATTACTCTGCTACAAATTTAGCCAACACCCTAGAAGGGTGCCGCTACACGAACAAAACCTACCTGCGTGGGCTTCAAAACCAAGCTATGCGAAGTTAAACTTTGCTTGTCTACCTTTGGCTAGAAAAATTAAGTTATTTGGGCATGAACTTTGGGAAATATATAATTAAGCAAATTTAAATATTTCTAAAATCAAGGAAAATGCAAAGAAATTTTACGCAATTATATTTGCATTGTGTTTGGGGAACTTGGGATAGATTACCGTTAGTCACACCAGATATTCAAAATATTATTTATAATGCTATTGCTCATCAATGCCAAGAATTAGGATGCACATTAATAGCAATTGGTGGTATTGAGAATCACGTACATCTTTTAACCAATTTTCTACCGACTTTAACTATATCTGAATTGATAGGAAAAGCTAAAGGCAGTTCTTCCCACCTAATTACTCATGAAATTAAACCTGATAGCTTTTTTAAATGGCAAGGTGGTTATGGTGCATTCACCGTTAGTCATCAAAATATCAACCAAGTAGCAAATTATATTAGAAATCAAGCCCAACATCATAGCCAAAAAACTCTAATATCCGATTGGGAAACGTAACACAAAAAGCCCGTGCAGACGGGCTTTGTTCGTATAGCCTCACCCTTGTAGGGTGTAGGCGCTCTAATTTGATTGATATATGGAAAAATGCATTAATTCATCTAATGCACCAACTCGCTCGCTCGCTTAGTTAAAGCCTCCGCAGTCAATCCATTAAACGCCATCAACTCACCAGCGCTCGCAGTAGTCTCCCCACGTCTCCACGCAAAGGTATCACGCTTACAAGTACTCCGCAACATAACTGGTTCCAGCATCCCTGCCGCACCACCAGTCACACCAATTATTGCATTGCCATCAAACAATTCAGCGAATTTTTCATCATCTATAAAACCATCATCGGGTTCAGCACAGGTATCCCAAGCTGTATCATCAGGGCGATATAAACGCCGGGGGTTAATAACAGAAACTATCTTCACCCCAATACCTTCAGTTTCCAAAAAAGCAGCGGCTTCAAATACAGGCATTAATGTCATGTCACCAATTACGGCAAACACAACTTTTTTATCACCGGGAACTTCTTGCAAAACTACTGCACCATCGCGCAACCCTTGGCGAGTCATATTAAAAGTAGTGCGAATTGGTAGCGGCGATTTACTTGCAGTAATGACAATTCCTTTATTCTTAGTTGTCAGCGCCCAGTCGTAACAGACTTGAATGCTATTTGCATCAGGTGGAAACAATGGAAATACATTGCCATTGCGCATCATAGCAGCAAAATAAGCTTCAATTTCCGGACGTTGGTGTGTCCAACCGTTGCGCCCTTGCTCTAGCGCACCTGCGGTGAATAAAGTAATTGTTGAAGGAGTAGGGCGGCGCAATTCTGCCATTGCTTGGGTAACTGTTTGCCAAATTGGTAAACCGTTAATGGCAAAAGATTCGTAAGAACACCACAAACTTCTTGCACCCATTAACGCCAAACCAACCGCTAACCCCGCACAAGCATCTTCGCTCAGAGGTTCATAAACTTGTCCGCCTGGTTCTTGGTTGTATAAGTCGTCGCTGGTAGGGTGGATAATTTTGAGTGCTTGGTTAATGTTGGCAATCCCTGATGCCTCGTTACCGTCGGCGTTAGTGACGAGGAAGTTTCTATCTGTTTGTCCAACTTTTGCCACCAAATATCCCATTGCTGTAGTGGCAACTTTTGGCTCGCCACCAACGTGATATTCTTCTAAGGGCAATTCGCCTAATTCTGGCAAGGGTAATTCAAATTCTGTGACAACTGTCTTCGCTGCCGAGCCGCCCCCTGCACGTTCACAGTTTGTTCTTACCAATTGCCAAGCTTCATGGGGCAAAGCGCGTTCTTTTAGCGCATTTACAATGTGGGGTGCATCTAAAGTATCTTTGGGATAAAGGTTATGAGATTTTGCTCCTCTAGCGTGAACGCCTGCACCTTTAAGTTGTTTAATGATGAATACGGTCAACTTACCACTTAAAGCCGATCGCGCTGCTTCATCCACACCCATTAACACTGCTTTGGTAAAAGCTAGCCGTTGCTCAAAGGAAAATGCAGTGCTATCAACGTAATTGCCTGGCTGGTTTTTGTCGTCAAAGTCTTTTGCATCTACTAGCACGACTTCTTCAAAGCCATTACCGTGCCAGTATGCCATCATTTCTTCATTGGTTTTGATCGAAACCATGCTGTGGTGTTCTTGGCTGTAACCGTTCCACACCAACACTGGCAAGAAGTTGGTAACACCAGGATAGGCGGTGTGGAAGTGCGCCATTGAACTCATGATGTAGGGTTCACCCAATCCACCATCACCAAGGGTAAAAGGAAATAGCTTGTCTTTGTGCAATAGTGCAGCTGCCATAGCAAAGTGCTGTCCTTGTCCCAAAGGCCCTGCTGGTGCGAGAATACCGGGAATATAACCGGAGAGGTGTCCTAATAGCCCGTGTTTTTCCCGAAAGCGATCGCGCAATTGTTGCACTGTGTATATGTCCATGTCCTCTAACGAACGATCCAAGAACATGGCACTATAAAATCCGGGAGCGTGGTGTCCCACTTCGGTGATGATATTTTTATAACCGAGCATAACTAGTGCTGCATAAGCTTCTGCTTGGCTGGCAAAACCGCCAGGGTGTCCAGAAGCTTTACTACCAGTAATTTGCAGTGTCAAATAACGTAAAGCATCCGCAGCCAGCAAAGTTTGATACACTGCCCCTGGATCTTTTGGATCGGCGATCGCTACTTTACCTAATTCGATGGCAGGTGTTGCACCATAAATTTCAAACTCCGGTAACGCTTCACCAAAATATTGAATTCCTTCCCAAAAGTTGGGAAGCGCTGAAGTTGCCTTTGGGGAAATAGCTGTCATGCTGAATACCTTACCTATGAGGAGACACTAGAAAAGCTCATCCAATTTAAGGAAAATTTTACAACTTTCAGGTTGTAACAATTAATTGCTATTTCACAAGGTAAGGATAATTAGCTTAAATAGCAACTTAATTAAAATTAATAATTTAAATTGCTTATCAATTGCAAAACATTAAGATATTTCTCAAAATTAGGGCTGACTAGCTCAGTCCTCATCAAAAATTTACGCTGTGCCAAGCTCTAGTCATCATAGTTTGTGACAGCCTGTTTAAGAATTCAAAACAAGAGTACTGAGAAGTCAGCCATTAAACCAAGCCAATCAGCGAAAAACAAGTAAATTACTAAATGAGTTAATCTATCTAGTAGTACGAGTGTCTTCTACAAGCATTAGACTGGCTTTATGAAACTCAACCTATGAAGATGTAAATATCTCTTTGATACTACTGCCCTTGTAAACCATACTTGACGATGAGCAGACAATTTCTGTCATCTGCACTACGCTCGTAAACAACTTGATCGGCCAAGCGACGGAGAAGAAACCATCCATATCCTCCTACTTGTAGAGTTCCTGGCTCAGGTTCAGCGATCGCATCGGGATTAAAAGGTTTTCCATGATCCCAGATTCTGATTTCGAGCCTGTCTATCCACAAAGAAACATCTATCTCAATGGTAGTGTCTGGTGGTAAAGATTGATGCGCGTGCCGAACAGCGTTGGTAAAACCTTCTGCTAATGCTAAATTGAGACGATATAGTTGATTTTCTGACCACCCACGCTTAGACAAATGTTGTAAGCAAAATTGCTCAAACCATTGTTGTACCTGGTTTAGAAGCTTAAGTTCGCTTTTCACCGTCAGATGGTCTTGCTGCATGATGCTAAGCATTGACCTTGACTTGAATAGATGAAAAATATTTTCCGGTATTTTCTACGATCTAGAGTCTTGATACTTTGAAATGGCATTTCAATCCAAAATTTCAAATCATTCACAATTCAACCTGGATTATTAAAATAGACGCCTGTAGATTTTTCTCAAAAGCACTTTTGCACTTACTGAGAAACTCACAGGCGTCAAAGTCATATTATGATGACTTATTTAGAAAAGACCCAATGTGAGGGACTTATCTAATGGGAAGGTAGCGCCAATACCCAGCCAGATTGTGACTAGAGTACCAAACAAAAAGATTGCTGTCGCTACTGGACGGCGGAAAGGGTTTTGAAACTTATTGACGTTTTCGATGAAGGGAACAAGAATCAGCCCCAAGGGTACAGACGCCATCAATAATACCCCTAAAAGTTTGTTAGGAACTGAGCGCAAAATTTGAAATACGGGATATAAATACCACTCTGGTAAAATTTCCAGGGGTGTGGCGAAAGGATTTGCTGGTTCTCCGACCATAGCCGGATCTAGCACTGATAGAGCCACAATGCAAGCGAAGCTTCCCATGATTACAACAGGGAATACATACAGCAAGTCATTAGGCCAAGCTGGTTCGCCATAGTAGTTATGACCCATGCCTTTTGCCAGTTTAGCCCTTAATTTAGGATCGCTGAGGTCTGGTTTCTTTAGTGTTGCCATTTCTAAATGTGCTCTCCTGCTTATGTCTAGTTAAAGCATCTGTGAAAGCCATCAGCTATCAGGCATTAGCTTTCAGCTTAAGATACAATAGTTCGTTTTTTTTGTCTCTTATGTGTCAATAACAATTGTTATTTTTCCTTCAGTTTAAAACAAACAACTGGATCTTGGAACTGAAAGCCTTTGCCTGTTGCCTAAAGCCTAGAATTATAACGGACCAGAGATACCTTGCTTGCGGATCATCAAGAAGTGTAGCAGCATGAAGACGGCAATTAGCCAAGGTAGCACAAAGGTATGAGCGCTGTAGTAACGAGTTAATGTCGCTTGCCCAACGCTGGAACCACCGCGCAATAGATCAGAAATCAAAACACCCACTACAGGAATAGCTTCTGGTACACCGCTCACGATTTTTACAGCCCAGTAGCCAACTTGATCCCAAGGCAAAGAGTAGCCAGTCACGCCAAAAGAAACAGTGATCACAGCTAGGATGACACCACTAACCCAAGTCAATTCACGGGGCTTTTTGAAACCGCCAGTGAGGTAAACCCGGAATACGTGCAAAATCATCATTAGCACCATCATACTGGCAGACCAGCGATGGATGGAGCGAATCAGCCAACCGAAGTTCACGTCATTCATGATGTACTGTACAGAGGCATAAGCTTCTGTAACGGTTGGCTTGTAGTAAAATGTCATAGCAAATCCAGTCGCAAACTGGATTAAAAAGCAAGTCAGAGTAATTCCACCCAAGCAGTAAAAGATGTTGACGTGGGGAGGGACGTACTTGCTGGTTACATCGTCAGCGAGCGCTTGAATCTCTAAGCGCTCCTCAAACCAGTCGTAAACGTTGGCCATACAATCTCAATTTCCTAGAAATCGATTCGCGGTTAATAAATCTCCCAATTTAACCAGGGATTTAGAGATTGGGGATCGGGGATTGGGGATTGATGATTGGCGATCAGGGATTGGGTACTGGGTATTAAGATTTCTTTATTCTTAATCCCTAGTCTCCAGTCCCTAGTCCCTAGTCCCTAGTCCCTAGCCCCTAGTCCCTAAAGTTTTGGGATTTTAGTAAAGCTGGGATATCAGAGTGATAATAGTTTTAATAAACTTAACACTCTGCAAAAATGATATATTATTGCATTCCTCTTGCACCCAAACACAAAAATGTTGGACACAATGAAGATTCTAGCGTTTTCTGAGTGGAATGCGCTGAAATCACTGGTTTGATCCACTTGATTTCAAAATGAACCACTTCTATAAAAAAAGTAACATAGTCGAGAGACAGATTTCATATAAATCAAGGCGACTGCATCGAGATAGGTAATTTGGGTTAAAAGTGGAAGTAAAAATGGGGTTAATGCACAAACGGGTTTTTCGGATTAGCTTGTCAGTTGTTTTAGCGTTTTGGCTTGGATTTTGCAGCTTTTGTCAACCAGCAACGGCTTTGAGTGAGGAACAAAAGCTGGTAACGGAAGTGTGGAGAATTGTAAATCGCACTTATTTAGATGACACGTTTAACCATCAAAACTGGGCGGCGGTGAGACAAAAAGTTCTTTCTGCGGCTCTTACAGATCAAAAAGCAGCATACGCAGCAATCGGCAAGATGCTCAAGAGCCTCAACGATCCTTTTACCCGTTTTTTAGATCCAGAGCAGTACCGCAGTTTGCAGGTAAATACTTCTGGAGAACTAACAGGAGTAGGGTTGCAAATTGCCTTGAATCAACAAACAGGAAAGCTGGAAGTAGTGACTCCAATTAGCGGTTCCCCCGCAGAAAAAGCAGGAATTAAACCACGCGATCGCATTGTCAAAATTGAGGGTATTTCCACAGAAAATCTAACTCTAGATGAAGCTGCAACCAGAATGCGCGGGCCTATTGGCAGTTTAGTCACACTGCTGATCGAACGAGACGGAGAAGGAGAAAAGGAATTTAAAGTACCGCGCGATCGCATTAGTCTTAATCCTGTAGTAGCAGAGTTACGCAATACTACCCAAGGAGTGCCTCTTGGCTACATTCGTCTCACTCAATTTAATGCCAACGCTCCAATGGAGCTAGCACACGCCATCAATAATTTAGAAAAAAAAGGTGCTGCTGCCTACATCTTAGATTTGCGAAACAATCCCGGCGGGCTATTACAAGCAGGGATTGAAGTTGCCCGCCTGTGGTTAAACTCTGGCACCATAGTCTATACAGTTAATCGCCAAGGTATTCAAGGCAGTTTTGAATCATTTGGCCCAGCATTGACAGATGATCCGCTAATTGTTTTAGTCAATCAAGGAACTGCTAGTGCTAGTGAGATTCTCGCAGGCGCACTGCAAGATAACGGTCGTGCCACCCTAATAGGAGAAACTACCTTTGGTAAAGGCTTAATTCAGTCGCTGTTTGAATTGTCCGATGGTTCTGGTTTAGCTGTAACAATTGCTAAGTACGAAACTCCTAATCACAAAGATATTAATAAATTGGGTATTAAGCCAGACCTAATTGTCGCTTCCGAACAGATTACTTATGAGCAAATTGGTACAGAATTAGACCATCAATATCAAACTGCTTTAGAACTGCTAGCGAAAAACTCAGTGGTAGCAGCAGGAGCAGCGTGATTAGGAGCTAGGGGCTAGAGGCTAGAATTCTTTAAGTGTGAATAAATCTAAATTCCTCTAATTCCTAATCTCCAATTCCTAGTCCCTAGTCCCTAGCCCTTAGATGATGGCTTGCACTTGCAGCAAAGCTTCTAAATCTAGGTTTTCCAAGCGCTCGTAGGCATTATCTATTACACGTTTACCGCGAAGATAACCAATATTTGCACCAGGACAAATATATAGAATTGTTTCTCTTGAGAAGCTTTTTAATAAATTTTTAATACTCTTAATTTGCCGAGTCCAATGAAAAGTTTTGGCTGTTCGCAATGGCACTGGTTCACCTTGCTGGTTAGGAATTAAATGACGCCCCGAAAAAAGTACACCCCCAAATTCTTTGTAGTAAAGACAAGATGAGCCAGGAGAATGTCCAGGAGTCCAAATGATTTGGATTGCTGAATTCAAGGTAAATTCTTGATGAAAGGTAGTTAAGGCTAATTCCGGTAACAGATAAGCCTCTTGTTCTTGAATCAAAATATTACAGTTAAAGTTTTTCTGAAATTCAGCAGCCCTGCCAATAGCACCCCTATGAGTGAGAAATAACCAGCTTACACCACCATGCGATCGCATAAAATCCTGATTTATCTGGTCAAAGGCCGGACAATCAACCAGGATATTGCCTTCATTTCTTACAATAAAATAAGCGGTTCCCCCTAACGTGTCCCGATTTGGTGGAAATGCGAAAATAGTATCTAGCGCGAAGTCCGTAGACGCTTTTGCGTCTTCCCGCAGTGTGTGGTGAGCAGCGCCTTGGGCGGGTTCCCCGACTTGTGGCGACTGCGAACCCGGAGGGAGGTTTCCTCCGTTAGCGTTAGCTCCACTCTGCGAAAAGCCGCCCTCCGGGCGTCTACGCGGAGCGAGGCTCGGAACTTCGTAAGAGAGGACTTCTCGTGGTGGCTTAATAATCTGACTTGATTCTTGAGGCAAGGGACACATGAGAACTACTAATTGGGGATTTACGGGTGTTCCGGTTTCAGTATAAGACTTCTGGCGCTCTGATGGGGGAATGGTGTTTAGCTTGTGGCAAGAGCTATGGTGCTTTTGACTACAAGTGAGACTCACGTTTGAAATTAAATTAAAACAACATGGCTGTTTGGTTTCTTCTTTTATTGGGACTAATTACTTATCTAATGGTGCAACGCAGTGTCGCTCAAATCACGCGGACGCCAGTTTGGCTGTTGTGGTTAATTTTGATGACACCAGCACTACTATGGACTGGATGGACAGTGATGTACGGTACGAATCAACCTCTGCCGCGATCGCTAATGATTTGGCCGTTAATTATCTGCCCTTTGTTATACTGGGTGTTGTTTCAATGGGGGCGTCAACTGCCAAATGACAAACAGACTGAACCCCAAACGCCGAATTCAGAATCGGCTGTAAATACTACCCCAAAACCATTACCTGTGCGTCCCCTTGAACAAAACGAAGAAACCCAGCTACGCAATTGTTTTCCTTGGTCTATATACTACGTTCAAAATATTGAGTATAGACCTCAAGCTGTTATCTGCCGGGGTCAGTTAAGAACTAAGCCAACACAAGCTTATCAACAAATTAAAGAGAATATTGAAGCAAGATTTGGCGATCGCTTCTTAGTGATCTTTCAAGAAGGTTTGAATGGTAAGCCCTTCTTTGTACTTGTTCCCAACACACAAGCTGCCAAAGCTAACACAAGTTCAACCGAAAAGCTAACACGCCCAGGACTAGCGCTACTACTATTAGCAACAACTTTAGTAACTACTACCTTAGTAGGGGCGAGAATTGCTGGTGTTGTACCTACAGCAGCCCTCCAATCCGATCCAGCTATGTTTTTGCAAGGATTGCCCTACGCTTTGGCTTTAATATTTATATTGGGCATCCATGAACTTGGTCACTATCTCACAGCTAGATATTATAAAATTCGCTCCACCTTACCTTATTTCATTCCCATCCCATTTTTCTTAGGAACTTTTGGTGCATTTATTCAGATGCGCAGCCCTGTACCTCACCGCAAAGCTCTATTTGATGTCAGTATCGCTGGGCCTGTAGCAGGGTTTATAGCCACTCTGCCATTATTAATATGGGGTTTGGCTAATTCTGAAGTGGTTCCTTTACCAAGTGAAAGAACAGGATTTTTGAATCCAGACGCTCTCAATCCCAGATACTCTATCTTGTTAGCGCTGTTCTCGAAATTAGCGCTGGGAAATCAGTTAACACCACAATCAGCTATCGATCTACACCCAGTTGCAGTCGCTGCTTGTTTAGGACTGATTGTAACTGCTTTAAATTTGATGCCCGTAGGACAATTAGATGGGGGACATATCATCCATGCAATGTTTGGGCAGCGAAGTGCAGTCGTAATCGGTCAAATTTCCCGTTTGCTGCTACTGCTGCTTTCTCTAATACAGCCAGGATTTTTCTTGTGGGCAATTGTCTTATTATTTATACCTTTGATGGATGAACCAGCACTCAATGATGTCACTGAATTAGATAACAAACGCGATATCGGGGGATTACTGGCAATGGCTTTGTTAGTTCTAATTGTCCTACCAGTACCGCAGGCGATCGCTAATTTGTTGCAGATTTAATTTCAGTTAGACTGGAATCGTAAAGGTGATGCTATTAAAGGCAAAGTAAGATACAAATGTCGCAACTAATCCGCGCCCACGTATTCATTTCAGGAAGAGTGCAAGGCGTAGGCTATCGCTTTGCCACTGTTGATACAGCTAGCCAACTAGGATTGAGTGGTTGGGTACGAAATCTCCCTGATGGCAGGGTAGAAGCAGTGTTTGAAGGAGTACGGGAAGTTGTTGAGGAGATGATTCGCTGGTGTCATCAAGGCCCACCCGCAGCTATAGTCAAGGATGTAGTGGTCGAGTATGCAGAACCAGAGGGATTGCGTAGATTTGATGTTAGACGTTAATTTGTGTTGATTCATAAGTTATGCGATCGCTTCATAATAAAGCAAAGCAATTCACTCACCTACTACACACATTTTAAATATTTCACTTGTATTGCTTCACTCTCACTTTGCCAGTCAAATTGCTTTAGATTATATATGTTGTTTACAAAGCCTCAATAGTAAGTCGCAAATAGAGATAATAATTAATTAGTTAATCTTTACTACAAACTATGTGTAGCCTTAATTTGGATAATTAGTATAAGTAGGGTGTGTTACGGCTAGGTCGGGCTTTGAGCGTTTAAGAGAGTCAGATTAGCCATAACGCACCGGATTTGATGTGCGTTACGCGCTACCTCAACACAACGCCAGTGGCTACAACGCGCTTAACCCGCGCTTTATTTATATACGTTAAATTTTTCTCGCCCACTTACTTAGCTGACTATATAGTGCTAGTATACACTCACTTCTAAAACGTAGTTTAAAATACCATTTCCACTAGTTTGCTGAACAATATTAGTGCCAGGGCCGCTAAATTCAATATTGATACCAGATGATTTGGGAAGATAACGCGCTGAAATTTCTACTTTATGTTCTCCGATTGATAGTAATGGTGATAAATTAATTTCTACTTTATTACTGTTAATTCGCTTTACCACCTTACCATTGAGAATAATTGCACCATTTAATTGAGTACCTGAAGTATTAATCCTCAAAATATTAGGTTTACTAAGATTTGCTGCGCTCAGATTCAATGAGCTTTGTTGGTATCCAGAAGAATAGCTAGATTGTTCGCTAAAGCTACTAAAGCCTTTCATATCATTATCGCTATCTACAGTAATAGAAGAACCTTGATTACTAATAAAGTTCTGAGCTAGTGCGGCAGAAACGGTTGCGATCAAAGCTAAACAGCAGACAACAAATAATACTTTTTTCATAGTTCGGTTGAGATAGTAGTAGGTATAAAAATTGTTCACCTACTGAATACTTGTAGCAAAGTGTTTTTATCTGTCTTTTAAAAACTTCTCCAATAAATTGGCAATTTATCAAGGCATTTATTCTATTTAAATAGAATTGCTCAGAAATAATAGGTTTAAACATAAATCAAAATATTAATTAATCCGAAGCTCCTTGATTGGAAAACTTCGGAAGATTGAGATTCATGATATGCACCCTGTTGGGCAACATTATCGTTGCGGAACACCAACTTTTTTAAGAAATTCTGGATCTTGACCGGGGTTGTACACTTGTACTGGAACGTGAACTTGCACACCAACATCTCCTTTACCTGGAGTTGTGCTGGTAGCACCTTCACCAACAACTGCATTACTGTTTCGATTTTGTATAGCAGAGTTAGGGCCAACATTAATTTGAGTCGACCTGTTGGTAACATTGGTTCCAGGTTTGCAGTCTTCTCCAAACTCTTGATTTACATTATTAGTTTGCTGACCTGGATTTCTACTACCGCTAACATCCACTTGCACAGCCACATCGATCGCAGAACAACCTAGTGCTAGGGCAGAAGGAGTGAAAGAGGGAACAAAGAAGGGTGAAACAGCGGTCAGCGAGAATAAGCTAAGGGAGATAAATTTGAAATTCATAATTGCATCCTTTTGAACTAGTAACATGAAGTTGTGGTTGTAGAACTATAAGTGCGACTAGTTGCACTACTGGAGTTTTTAACACTTTGCTGAGTCAAAGTTCTGCCGCTACAATAACCCCGTGTGGTTTGAGGAATTTTCACAGTTGGGACACGGTAAACACGATTTTTTTGAATCCATACTCCAGAACTAGGCCAACGAAAGGGAGAGATACTTGTTGTGGAACTGGGAGCTTTTTTAATCGTAATATCGTTGTTTCCGTCAATTCTTACTCTGGTATTACCGTTTTGGATATCAATGTCGCCTGCTGTGGCTATTCCGGCAGGTAATGCCATCAGCGCAGAAAGTAACAGTATCGAAATTGAACGTTTAGCAGGCATGGTTCAATACCTCACATACAAGAAAAACCGATTTTTTTACTCGATCAGGAATCGGCGAACCTTGGTTACAACTCTTTTACTAACTTTCTGCAAACTGGTACTAGAATTGGTATTGCTTGCATTAGGCAATGCCTACATATAGTTTGAAAAAGAATTGAAT
>NZ_JAYKTT020000010.1:0-62131 GCF_038404745.2 Chlorogloeopsis sp. ULAP02
ATTTATTTTGTACGACCACTTATTTACTTACAATTCAGGATGTAACCAATTAAATAACCCCAAAGAAGCAACTGTCCCAATGTAATGAGCGGTGATACCCGTCATACTTGCCATGGCGACAAAAATATCTAGGGAGCGAATAATCCGAGTTGGATCGTAAATTGCTACCCCTTGTGGTTGAGCAATAGATTTTGAGAGTAGAACACCCAAACCAGATCCTCCTCCCAAAATAGTCAGCAACAATCCTACAAAACCTGCAATTACAGCAATTCGCAGCACTTTCATTACTTCTGCTTTCTTAGGATGCAAGGTTGGATCGGGATTGCGGAGTCGTTTGGCAAAGCGAGTAATTCTAAAAGCTAGATAGGTAGTAAATAATAAGGCTAGAATTCCACACACTCCCCAAAAGATACTAATGTTAACTCCGGGTGTTGTTCCTTGATTATAATTTACACCTGGTACTGCACCTGGCACTCCTGGGGTAGGTGTTATTGCTTGATTGAAGCTACGACCAGAAATTGCGAAGATCAACATTAAAACAGAAGCTGCTCCCAATCCAAGTTGTAACCACAAGCTCACCCAACTAACAAAGCGTAAAATGTTGGCGATTCTTTCCAATTTAGTATTAAGAGTCTGTACTTCTGGCTGGGCTTGCATGGCTGTTGAATATAATCTGAAGATAAGTTTTTCTTATCTCAACAGTAGGTATCTTAGCAGGAGATTACGACCTTCTGAAGTAAGAATGTCCTTGACTGAAAGTATTACTTAAGTAGCGGTAGTTAAAACTTGGTGCCAAGGCGTTTATGCGATCGCTTCTTGATTAGCACTCAGCAAAGACAATTTGGATGAGAACTTCAAAATCGCAACTTAGCGCAGTTCATCAAACCCTAGAACTATCTTTGCTAACCTAGTTATATAGTTATATTAAATTTCATTCCTTTTCCAGAAAATAACTGCGACTAGGCAAAAAAGGTTTAATAAAATGGCTCATTTAGATCTGCGTCGCCCCGAAAATGTTAGTGGCGACTTTTATGTAGATACCACCTGCATTGACTGTGATACTTGTCGTTGGATGGCTCCCGAAGTTTTTATTGAAGCCGAGGGAATGTCAGCTGTTTATCACCAACCAGCGAATGCAAAGGAAAGAATTAAAGCGCTGCAAGCACTTTTAGCTTGCCCAACCAGTTCTATTGGTACAGTTGATAAACCTCAAGATATCAAAACAGTTCAACAAAGTTTTCCAATTCCTGTAGAAGATAATGTTTACGATTGTGGCTACCATTCGGAAAAATCCTATGGTGGAGCAGGCTACTTTATTCAACTACCAGAAGGTAATGTGTTGGTAGATTCCCCTCGCTTTACGCCGCCTTTAGTCAAGCGTTTGGAAGAGATGGGAGGAATACGTTATATGTTCCTGACTCACATGGATGATGTGGCAGATCATAAAAAGTATGCAGAGCATTTTGGATGCCAGCGCATCCTCCACAAAGACGACATCACTGCCGATACTCGTGATGTAGAAATTCAGTTGACTGGTTCAAAACCGACTCAATTAACTCCTGATTTATTAATTATTCCAGTTCCCGGACATAGCAAAGGACATACAGTCTTGTTGTACAAAAACAAGTTTCTGTTTGCTGGCGATCATCTAGCTTGGAATGATGAACTTGGGCATTTG
The DNA here is from genome assembly GCF_038404745.2 of Chlorogloeopsis sp. ULAP02. Taxonomy (NCBI): domain Bacteria; kingdom Bacillati; phylum Cyanobacteriota; class Cyanophyceae; order Nostocales; family Chlorogloeopsidaceae; genus Chlorogloeopsis; species Chlorogloeopsis sp. ULAP02. Next base: position 1,679 of record NZ_JAYKTT020000010.1, read on the forward strand.
TTCGCTTTTCGTCAATATTGCTTTTACTCTTGGACAGAATTAATTAAGTCAATGCATACATTGGCTAATTATACTTTTGAATGGGTTTTACCGGGTCATGGACGAAGGTATCATGCAGATGCAGAAACTATGAAAGAGCAAATGCAAAAGTGTATCGAGTGGATGGAAGTTAATTAACTGATTTAGTGCTGATGAAAGTGTTTTGAAAATTAGGCAGAGGGCAGAAGGAAAGAGAAGTTTTCATCAATTCGTTGAGGAATCATCCAAAATTTGGGGAGGATATTTCTTGAGCATGCCAGTCTTGAGCTTGTTGATGGATGCTTTGTAAATCTTCTTGAGAGATTTTATCTAAATTTTTCATAATTAAGCTCATCCGCCCTTGAAGTTGGAGCTGCTCGCGGTGTCGATCAAGAAAGTTCCAGTAGAAGAAGTTGAACGGACAAGCATTCTTGCCGATACGTTCTTTGTGGTTATAAACACAGCTTTTGCAATAGTCACTCATCCTATTGATGTAGTTAGCAGAAGCGGCATAAGGTTTGGATGCCAAAACCCCTCCATCAGCAAATAAACCCATACCGATGACATTTGTCTGCATTACCCAGTCATAAGCATCAATGAACGCGGCATGAAACCAATTTTCGACTGATTGCGGCGAGATTCCAGCAATTAGCGCAAAATTACTCACCACCATTAACCGTTGGATATGATGAGCATAGCCCGTGCGCTGCACTTGCGTAAGAACTTGGTGCAAACAATTCATTTTAGTTCTACCTGTCCAAAAAAAATCTGGTAGCGGTTGTGTGTGGTTAAACCAATTTTTTTCTGAGTAGTCTGCATCGACATAGTGATAGATGCCATGCATATATTCTCGCCAACCCAAAACCTGACGAATGAAACCTTCCACGCTATTTAAAGGTAGTTGGTGTTGCTCGTATGCTTGTTGAACTGCTTGAATTATCTCTAAAGGTTGAAGTAAACCGATATTCAAATAAGGAGAAAGCAACGCGTGCCACATTGTCTCTTCTCCCGTTACCATTGCATCTTGGTAAGAACCAAAATTCTTGAGTCGATTTTGAATAAACCAATCTAGTACCTGAAGTGCTTGTTGGCGAGTTACTCCCCAGCGAAACGGTTCTACTTCTCCATAGGTTGGCACAGAAAGAGAATTAACTTTGGCGATCGCCTTACGAGTAATTTCGTCTGGCTCAAACCAATGTGCAGGTGGTGTATTTAGCTTTCCTTTTGGTGGTTGACGATTTTCTTGATCAAAATTCCACTTTCCCCCCACTGGCTTGTCTTTCTCCATTAAAATTTGAAAACGTCGCCTTCCTTCGCGATAAAAATCTTCCATGAGCAGGCGCTTTCTACCTTTAGCCCAATTGTTAAATTCTTCTGTACTCCACAAAAAATGATCGTTAGGAATTAAAAGTTTCTGGCAAGAAAGTTCTAAACTTTGAATTATTTGTAGGAATGGGCGATCGCTTGGCATCATCACCCGCAACTCAGTAATTTGATTCGCCTCGATCCATTCTTGAAGCGGTGTCTCAAAATCTTCTGCAATCTTGTATGTTACTAAGTATCCGAGTTGGCACAATTCTTCAGCAAAATGCCGCATTGCTGACCAAACTAAGACTAGCTTTTGCTTATGATAGGGTCTGAGTTGGATATAACGCAACGATTCAATTAGAATTACAGGTACATTCTGTTGATGAGAAAAACTTTGCAAAGCTGCTTGTTTTTCCCAAAGCTGATCGCCTAAGATCCAAACCCCAATCGTCATTGTTAGTACCAAAACTACCCAGAACTACAGATAAACATAACGCAGTTAGCTTCCGGAACGCGGAAAAGTCAGAACTCATGTCACGGTGGTAGGGTGTGTTAAAGGCTATGTAAAGTTTTGAGAGTTTAAGAGAGTAAGAACTAGCCGTGACGCGCTGCTTTCACGCAACGCCAGGTGCTACCCTCTGGGCGTCTACAACGCGCCTAACCCGCAAGGGCGCATTGGCTCCCCTACATCTAAGGTTTAGTTGATAAACTATCTCTTAATGATTTATATTACAATTTCATCTAGTTATTAATGACTAATTTATATTCCAGAGTTAAGATAAAAGTACTATCTAATCAGGAATAAATATTTTGGTGCTTTAATCTAGTATAGAAATAAAGTAAAAAAGTATCTAAGTAAAACTGCTAGAAAATTCTAGTACTGTAGTTCATAGCAAACCGCATCAGTCTTAACTCTCTCTAACCTGAATGAGAATGAGAGAGCAACAATTTTCTCACGCTTTATGCATTGACTAGTTTAGGATCTGTCTATGTCACACCGTCGTTTCAATCCCGCTTTCTTAGGCAATCTCAAAACTAAATTATGGAACCTGAGCCAACCAAGTTTTTGGGGAACAGCAATTTTTTTATCTGTTGTGGGGTTGGTGGTTAAAGAATACTTGACCCATCCAGATCATCTCAGTGCCGGGCAAAAAGAGCAAGTCGAATCACAAAAATCTACTGACTCTTCTTTATCAGTGGAAGATAGGGCGATCGCGGCAGATATTGATAATTTACCAGTTCTTTTTTATGACTTTGAGCATGCAGATATAACTCCAACGGCTAGTACGCCAAAGAAAAATACCAGAACCAATGAAAATAAAGGCGTATCAAACGATTTAAGTAATGCCACTTCAAATCCAGGCTTAAAGCTAGCTAATCCTGCACCCGTCCCCAAGCTAGAAAATCCATTTGTAGTACAAGCCGAAAATTTATTGCAATTAAAAACATTTCAAAGCGATCGCCAGTTCTCTATAGTCAATGGGGTGACGACATTGCCGACTCAAATAGGTTCAGGAGAAAACTCTGCCTTTAGTCAAAATACTGCTCCACTTAGCGCTTTGCAAACAGCAATCAACCGATCGGCAAGCCAGAATCTACCAACTGGAAATAACACAAGTTTAACTCAGATGAATTCTTTTGAGCGATCGCTGCCAAATATGGGGTTGACTACACAAGCAAACACTACCGTGATTAATGGCAGTAATTATAATACGGTAACAGCAACAAGCCAGCCACAAAACTCTGTGACTATTCCCAATAATAATTTAGATTCCCGCTTCACTAACACTCAAAATCAATTTCCAAATAACTCTGTTAATTTAAATAGCAGTCAGTCATCTTCTGGCATCACACCATACAATTTTCAAACTCCAAATCGAGATGTTGTTGTTCCAAGCAACATAATGCAAAATAACTTTGATTCTGGATTTCCTAACCAATAGCATTTAGTTTCATTACAGATATAAGTAATTCAAAATAAATAAACTAAAAATCTAGATATAGAATCCTAGCTTCTTAGAGAAATTAGGGTTCTAACTAATAAAAAACCAGTGGTGTTAACACCACTGGCTACCCTGGCATTTAAATGGTTGAATTCTATGACAACAAAAATCTCGAAACTGATGATGTCAGTAAATTCTTACCTCGTAAAGTCATATGCAACTTTCATGCAACATTAAAAATTTTGGGTTGTGTAGCAAAAAATTTGAGGGCATGAAAACCCTAATCATAAATGACAAATGACTATCTTAATTAGTTAGCTTGATTTGCACCGACCTACTTATAAAATTTAACTAGCAGAGAAAACATAATTTTTCTGGTAATATGTTTGATACTCTTCCGACAGCAGGGGTTGCCACCAGTCGTAGTGAGCAAGATACCATTTCACAGTCAATCGTAAACCTTCTGCAACCGTAACTGAAGGCATCCATCCAAGCTGATTTTTAATTTTAGTAGCATTAATTGCGTATCTGCGATCGTGTCCTGGTCTATCTTTAACAAAAGTAATCAAATTCTCGGCAGGATTTACAGGCAATTCAGGCGCTAATTCATCCATTAACTGACACAACATCCGCACTAGGTTAATATTTTCCACCTCGTTGTTACCGCCGATATTATAGGTTTCACCGGGAGCGCCACTATTAATCACTACATCCAAAGCACTACAATGATCGCCCACATAAAGCCAATCCCGAACATTTTTGCCATCGCCATACACTGGTAATGGTTTACCCATTAAAGTGTTAATGCACATGAGAGGAATAAGTTTTTCAGGAAACTGGTAAGGGCCATAATTATTAGAACAATTTGTAATAATTGTTGGTAGTTCGTAGGTATGGTAATAGGCACGAACTAAGTGATCACTACCAGCTTTTGACGCTGAATAAGGACTATTGGGAGCATAGGGAGTAGTTTCGCTAAACGCAGGATCTTCAGCACCAAGACTACCGTAAACTTCATCGGTAGAAACGTGTAGAAAACGGTAATGAGCAGGATGTGAATTTGCTTGCCAGTGTTGGCGAAAAGCTTCAAGTAGAGTGTATGTACCCACTACATTAGTTTGTACAAAAGCACCAGGCCCCAATATAGATCTATCTACATGAGATTCAGCAGCAAAATGGGCGATAGTGTCAATATTTTCGGTTTGGAGTAGCCGATCCACCAACGAGCGATCGCATATATCCCCTTGTACAAAGCAAAAATTTTCCTGCTCCTCCCATCCCGCTAAATTTACTCGATTTCCCGCATAAGTTAAGGCATCTAATACTACCACTCGATCATTAGGATAATGCTGACACCAATGATGCACAAAATTTGAGCCAATAAAACCTGCACCACCGGTTACTAACAAACGACGACTCATGCAACTCGCTCCTGTTTGTTTTTAGCACTACAATACTAGCTGTTAAGTAAGTATTAGGTACAAGTTACAGGAAACAGGGAACAGCAATCAGTGAAGGATACCCAATCCCCGATCGCCTATGTCGCTGGGACGATGCTTTCAATTGCAGGTGGTTGAGAAGATACTCAAAAAAATCACAAATCTGCCAATGACTGATTTAACTCTACCAAAAGCGATTAGAAACATTCTCAACACTCATACTGAACCAGATTCTGTCTTTAATGCCTTACTTCCGGTACTTGGAGAAATATTGCAGTGCGATCGCTGTTTTCTTTATGTACGAAACCCTCAAACTAAGCTTGGTAAAGTTCCCTATTGTTGGCGGCGCAGTCTGGAAATTCCAGAAGTTATAGACTCTGAATGGAAATTAGAACCAGATTCGTTAACAAAAGAAGATCCGATGTTTGCTGCTGCAATTAGAACTGATCCTTCTATTTATGTCGAAGATGTAGAAATCGCAAATCCAGAGGTAGTGAATCAAGAATTTGAACGTAAACAATTTGGACATCGAGCTCTAATTCATGCTCACTTATGTCAAGATGGGCAATTATGGGGTATTTTACAGCCAGCCATCTTCGGTCAAAAGCGAGTTTGGTCAAAGTTTGATCGTGCCATTGTCACTAAACTTGAAAGTGAACTAACACCGTTGGTGGTTAGGTACGTTGTATCTAAGGAGATGCAAACTTATGACTGATGCGAACGAGGTTGTCAAAGCGATGTGTAAGAAGTATCAGGCAGCCGTTAACGCTAGCGATTCGACAGCTTATGGGAAGCTATTCGCCGCAGATGCGATTCGGATTCCACCGGGTTCAGAACCTGAGCATGGTGCAGTTGAGATTTCAAAAAGTGAACAGAAGGATTATGACATTGCGAAATGGACTATTCAATCTCAACCCATTGATGTTCTACAGATTGACGATCAATGGATATACGGCATTGCGCACATTGATATAACCACTACCGCCCATGCTGATGGAACGACGAATTCATTCAAAGCGACAAAAACCTGGCTTCTCCACAAAGAGAACTCAGGGGAATGGTTGATCAAAAGGCAGATGTGGAATCTCAAGTAATTAATTGAACAGAGTATCTTGATCCCACCTGGTAGTGAGTGAATTTGTCTGTGGCGATGAACATAAGAGCTTTTAACATCATATAATTTTATTTGTGTTATACGATTTCCCTAAATTTTGGCTAGAAATAGAACAAGGTTTGTAATTGCGCTTAAGTGCTATTACAAGCTACGTGTAGCCTTACTTTAGAGAATTGGTATTACACCATTTCACAAAAATTCTGATCCAAGTGCAGACAATGTAGAGACGCTAAATTTAGCGTCTCTTATACTAAATTGCCATTACAAAAGAGCCAAAACATCAATTATGAACTAAGTACTTTCTGTAAAGTCAGTAATAATTCCTTAACAGTATAAGGTTTTGACAAAAATGTTTTAGCCCCAAAAGTGGCTGCTTCCGCCAATTTACTGTTAGACATCAGTCCGCTTGTGGCGACAATTTTTACTGATGGATTGATTTTTTGTAAAGTACGAATAGCGGTAATTCCATCAAGTGATGGCAGCATCATATCCATCAGCACAACACTGATTTTATTTCGATTTTGGGCGTACAGCGCGATCGCTTCAATCCCATCACTAGCAATCAATGTCTTGTAGTTATAAGCCTCTAGCGATGCTTTAGTAATCTCTTGAATGGCAGGCTCATCATCCACAACCATAATTAATTCTCCCTTACCTGCCAGTGGTTCTAGTTCTTGAACTAACTCTGTTTCAGTTTCCTGTGCTGCTGGCAAGTAAATTTTAAAGCTGGTTCCATGCCCAACTTCGCTGTACACATTAATAAATCCACCGTGGCTTTTGACGATGCCAATGACAGTGGAAAGTCCTAAACCTGTACCTTTACCCAATTCTTTTGTGGTAAAGAATGGCTCAAAAATTCTCTCTAAGATTTCTGGAGGAATGCCAACACCAGTATCGCTAATAGTAATAACAGCGTAGGAGCCAACTTTGGCTTCTAAATGCATCCGAGCATAGTTTTCATCAATTACCAGGTTTTCGGCAGTAATTGTTAAAATACCACCACCTGGCATTGCATCACGAGCGTTAACGCAAAGATTCATCAATACTTGATGTAGTTGCGTACTATCTCCGCAAACCGTCCACAGGTTTTGCGGTAAATCCATAATGACTTCGATAGATTTGGGGAAAGTTTGTTTGACAATCTTGACAACTTCTTTAATCAAGTGCTTGACTTGCAAAGTCATGCGCTTGCCTTCAACACCCCGCGCAAACGACAAAACCTGCTTAACTAAATCGGCACCGCGTCTAGCACTATCTTCTAATATTTCTAACAGGTGCTCGTGTTCCGGATATAGATCAGGAAATTTAATTGGTAGCAGTTGAGCAACTGCCAAGATTGGTGTGAGGATATTATTAAGATCGTGAGCAATACCACTGGCAAGAGTGCCGATACTTTCCAGACGTTGAGTGCGAAATAATTGCGTCTCTAATTGTTTTTTCTCAGTAATATCGGTATCAACAGTGAGAATAGATTTGGGAGAACCGTCTTGTTGACAAACTAAAGTCCAACGGCTGGCAACCAAAATTTCTTTGCCTGTTTTAGTAACTTTAGTTAACTCGCCCTGCCATTTACCTTTGGCAATAACTGTTAACAGTGCTGCTCCTACTTCTGGCGGTAATTCGTCATTATACAAAAGTTCAGTGGCATCTTTACCGTAAACTTCTTCTGCACGCCAACCGTAAAGATTTTCTGCACCTTTATTCCAAAATATAATTTTGTTTTCTAAATCTCGCACCAGAATTGCATCTGTTGTCACATTTAATAATGCTGCTTGCTCGCGGATTTTTTCTTCTGCTAGCTTGCGATCGCTAATGTCAATACTGGCACAGGTTATTCCCACTACTTCTTGTGCTTCATTGCGCAATGGCTCTACAGTTAAATCGTAATATCGAGTTCCTTGTACTGTAGTGATAGATACTTCTTCTCTGGTGCCAATCCCAGTAGAAAGCACACGTTGTTTAATTTCTAACAGACGTTGCACTTGATCAGGAGCAATTAAATCTAAGTCTCGTTTTCCGATAATTCCCTCATCCACAAAGCCTGGTGAGGTATTATAAACCCACGTATAACAGAGTTCCTTGTCTTGAGTAGAAACAATAATTGGAGAGTTTTTTAATGCTACCCGAAATCTCTCCTCACTTTGCCGCAGTGCTTCTTCTATCCGTTGTCGCTCAATGGCATAGCGCATACAGCGCACAAGCAAGTCTCCATTTACTTGCCCTTTGATTAAATAATCCTGCGCTCCCTCTTGCATCGCCCTTGTAGCCAAACTTTCATCATCTAAGCCTGTCAGGACAATAATGGGAATCGCTGGTGCTTGCAAATGTAGTTTGAGAAATGTTTCTAACCCCTGGCTATCTGGCAGTGAGAGATCCAAGAGGATGACATCAAAGCTTTCTTGCTTGAGAGTTTTTAATGCTTCATCAAGCTTTTCAACTGATATTAATTGAAACTGTGCAGAAGTGACTTCCCACAAAAATTCCTGCAACAGACGGGTATCAGCGGGATTGTCTTCAACCAACAAAATTTTGAGCGGTTGTTCTGCCATTTTAGTCATTAGTTATTAGTCATTGGTCATTGTGGTTAGTAGTTAGTGGTTTATTACTCCCCTTCCTTGTCTCCCATTCCCCCTTGCTTGCTGCTCCTGTGCTCCCCCTCCCCGTGTCCGCTTGTCCTCTTCCTAATCCTTCGTCTTCACTCTGATGGCAGTTTGACAATGGTAAACCAAAAGCTTTCTATGGATTGTACGATTTTAACGAATTGATCGAAGTCCACAGGCTTGGTGATGTAGCAGTTAGCTGCGAGACTGTAGACTTTTAAAACATCTTCTTCAGCCTGAGAAGTTGTTAAAACTACTACAGGTATTCGCTTGAGAGTTTCATCTGCCTTGATTTCTGCCAGTACTTCTCTGCCATCTTTTTTAGGCAAATTTAAGTCAAGTAAAACAATATCAGGGTGGGGTACATCAGCATATTTATCTTCTTTGCGCAGAAACGCGATCGCTTCTACACCATCCTCAACCACACTCAAGTTGACAGAAATTTTGCTATCTTCTAGAGCTATTTTGGTTAATTCTACATCACCAGGATTGTCTTCTACTAACAAAACCTCAATAGGCATGATGTCTGTTGGAGTATTCACGATGTCGTACCTATCCTATCTGGAATTGTGAAGTAGAAGGTGGCACCTTGCCCTGCTTCTGACTCTACCCAGATACGCCCACCATGACGTTCGACAATTTTTTTACAAATTGCCAAACCAATACCGGTACCGGGATATTTGCCCCTAGCGTGCAAACGTTGAAAAATGACAAAAATGCGATCGCGATACTGAGCTTCAATCCCAATACCATTATCGCGCACCCAAAAGAGCCATTCTGTGAGTGAAGAGGAAGAGTGGGGGAGTGGGGAAGAGGGAGAATTTACAATATTACTTCTACTTTCTGCCTCCTGCCCTCTGCCCTCTACCCTAGTTACCCCAATCTCAATTTGTGGTGTTAGTTCGCTCTTGAATTTGATGGCGTTATTAATCAAGTTTTGAAATAACTGGGTAAGTTGGGTTGCATCGGCGATGACTTGGGGCAAGGCTTCCGTATGGGTGATCACTGCACTGCTTTCAACAATGGCAACTTTCAGGTTAGCGATCGCTCGCTGTAAAATCAGATTGCAATCAACAGTCTCAAAGGGTTGGGCGCGGGTACTAATGCGAGAGAAGCGTAACAAGTCATTAATCAGGATTTGCATCCGACTTGCACCGTCTACAGCATAAGCAATAAATTCATCTGCTTTGGAATCAAGTTTGTTCTTATATTTTCTCTCTAGCAGTTGTAAATAACTTGTCACCATCCGCAATGGTTCTTGCAAGTCGTGGGAAGCTACATAAGCAAACTGTTCTAATTCTGTGTTGGAGCGAGCTAGTTCTTCTCTTTGATGCACTTCTTGTTCTAACAGTTGTGCTTGAGATAGGGCAATACCAATTTGGTTTGCCAATTGTTGCAACAAATCAATTTCAAAACTACTCCAATCTCTTGGATATGCACACTGTTGAGCAATTAGCAAGCCCCAAAGTGTATCTCTAAGAATGATTGGTACAACTATGTGTGCTTTTACACTTAATTTCTCCAAAAATTCTCTATGACAAGGATGAAGGTTTGCCGTAGCAATATTAGGGACGACATGAATTCTTCCTTGACGATAAGCTTCTTGATAGTCTTCGTAAAAACAATGGTCTACGAGCTTTTGCGCCAAAATAGAGGTACAATCATGTACTAAAGCCTCTTGCACAACTGTTCCCCAACCATCGTGACCTAACTGAAAAATTAATACTCGGTCAGAATTGAGTAGTTTTTGGATTTCTGTAACTGTAGTTTGAAGGATTTCTTCAGTTCGTAAAGATTGGCGAATTTTAAGGGTAATTTCAGCTAAAAGTTGCGATCGCTGATTTTGGTGTCTTAATTCCTCCTCGGCTCGTTTACGTTCGGAGATATCACTGAGCGCTCCTAACATCCGCAATGGACGCCCCTTTGCATCCCTAATTGCCTTGCCTCTAATTAGGTACCAGTTGTAACTGCCATCGAACTGACGTAACCGTACTTCCATTTGACATGGTTGGTTGAGTTCCAGATGTTGATAAAGTAGTTCTGCAAATCGCTCTCGATCTTGGAGATGTACTAGTTGATAAAGAAATTCATAGAAATGCCTTTGTTCTTCTTTTGGCGGCAATCCCAGGAATTGATAAAATCGTTTTGAGCAAAAGCAATTGTTATAAACAATATCCCAATCCCAAATTGCATCATTGATAGCATCAATTACTAACTGCAATCGTTCTTCACTTTTCAGTAAGCCTGCTTCTGCTTGCTTACGCTCTGTAATATCAGTAATTGTCCCGACAAAGCCAGTAATTTTACAACCATTTTCTCTTTCCGCAACTGCTTGACCAAATACCCAAAAAACTGCTCCATCATCACGTTGAAACCGATACTCCGATTGAAATGGTAATAAACAGGTTGCATCCAAACTAACTGTATTTACCCATTGGTACCATCCACTCGCAACACGCTCTTGATCGTCTGGGTGTAGAGCTAGTATCCAGTCTTCTCCTAGTGCATCTTGGAAGGAGAGTCCGGTAATTTCACGCCAGCGTTCGTTAACATAAATAAAACTTCCTTGGGCATCTGTACGGAAGATGCCCACAGGCACGGCTTGGGCAAGAGTGGCATATCGACGTTCGCTCTCCCGCAAAGCCAGTTCTGCTTGCTTGCGCTTCGTAATATCTAAATCTATCCCTGCAATTTGGATCGGTTTGCCTGTATGATCGCAGATGACATGACCTTTTGTAGCAGCCCAACGAATTTTACCGTTAGGTAAAACAAAGCGAAACTCTAAGTCAAGGTAAGAATCTTCTTTTTCCTCGATCGCGCGGGCAGTAGCATCCAACACTCTGTCTCTGTCTTGTGGATGCAGCAACTGGATGAAAGTTTCCGAGCGCCCATCAAAGCTCCCTGGTGCCATTTCAAACAGCTGTTCTAGATTAGCAGACCAACTCAACCTTTGTGTCAGTAGATTCCAGTCCCAAGTCCCCATTCCAGCTACTTCCATTGCCAGTCGTAATCTAGCTTCGCTATCTTGTAGTGCTTGCTCTGTCTGCTTGCGATCGCTAATATTAATCCAATAACCAACGATTTCTAAAGGCTCACCAAAACTGTCTCGGACTAAAGTCATTTCATCCCGAACCCAGCGATAACTCCCATCTTGGTGTTGAAAACGATATTCATGGGTGTGATGTCCTTGCTCAAACAAAGTGGTTAAGTTTGCAAATACACTGGGAGCATCGTCAGGATGGATATGCTCTACCCAAAAATTGTTTTTTTCAATAAATTCACGGCTGTTATAGCCCAAGATAGAGCTAACATTGTCACTAATAAAGGTAGCGGAAAAATCTCCACTAGGTTGGCAAGAGTATATAATTGCAGGGCTAGCGCTCAGTAAGTGACGCAATCTTGCTTCCGCAAGTTGATGTTGTTCTTCAACTTGCCGCACCGAGATGATATCTCGCCGCATTTCTATTTGTGCCATCACTTGGCGTGCCAAAGCTTGCAATGCAGCCACCTGTTGTGAATTCAATTGCCGAGGTTCTCGATCCATAACGCAAATAGTAGCGATCGCTTGCCCCTCTGGCGCAAACAGGGGTACACCAGCATAAAATCGCACATGAAAAGGAGAAGCCACGATTGAATTTTTCTGCCACTGTGGATCTGCCAAAGTATCAGAAACAATTAAAACATCGTGCTGCTGAATACAAGCAGGACACATCCCAATATCGCGTAATAATTCTTTAAAATCCCAACCAACTTTTGCTTTCAACCATTGACGGTTTTCATCAATAAAATTGATACAAGCTATTGGAGTGCCACAAATGAGAACTGCTAATTGGACAAGATTATCGAAAGCCGCTTCGGGTTCAGTATCAAGGATTTGATATTGACGGAGCACTGCTAGCCTTGCCCTTTCCCGATCAATTGGTAGAGCTGACATTAATATTAGTGAAGCAAATCAAATTTTAAGCTTGAAAATAGTAAAATTTAAAATTTGCAAATATTCTAACTACTTAAATATTGGCAAATTAAAAGCATAGTAACTCTATTATTTTTTAAGTTACTAAATTAATTTACTTAAATTGATTTTTCACAGGAGTTTCTTTAGATTTTTGTTAAAAAATGAAATACAAAGAAGGTTGTTCAGGCACACCCACTTCTACGGGAATATCTCTGGCGAAAGAGAAACCCTTGCCCGAATTGTCAACCAATTTTTGGCAAACTCAACGGCAGATTTGACCGGAAACAGCCTAGCAGTAGTAGAACCAACTTTCGATACTTTGACGTAACCTGCTTGTTCAAAAGCTGTACCCAACTCAACAAAACAATCGTCTTCAAACTCAATATCTGTGTAGAGTTTCCATACTCTCTGTCCTGCCTCCAAAATTGCAGCCCCTTTGACAACTCGTTTTGCTCCATTGATGGAGTACTCGGCAAGATGAAAGCAGGTGGAACTATCGTAGCCGACTCCCAATAGCAGCACCCAACCGTTCAAGTCATAGAGCCGAGCTAGGGGAGAACCCTCTCCAAGAGAGTCGTCTAGAGAGTGATCTGTGACAATCGCTTTGGCGTGCTGCCCCCAAGCGGCAAATGAAACCGCAGGATGAGAACTCCGCAGCACATCAGGGCAAGTTCGGAATACTTCTGCAATCTTACCCATGCCTCGTGTGGGAGTTACCTGGGGGTCAAAAGCTGGCATCGTTTCTCGTATAATTGGCCACCACTCGGCTGGAACAGGTGGAGCTTGCCAATTACCCGGATCGGAATAATCACCAGAATGGGTAGGCATTACCAAAGTTCCTGTCGTTGTGACAACATCCATCAGCACCTCAATCACTGTCACAGCACCACCACAAACCCATCCTAGTGAACTGAGGGAAGAGTGTACGATTACTGTCATGCCCTCTGCCAATCCAAGTTGACGCAAATCGTTCAACAGCGAGGCACGAGTGCGAGGTGATGGTGTGCTTAAAATTGTTTCCAATTCACTCATTTTACGCAGAAAGTAAGAACTAAATTATGAGAAACTAAGCTCTATAAAAAATCATTAGTTGATTACTCTTTAGCACGAAAAGCATGATGGTAGTTAGATGATTTCTCATACATTATGTATCAATAATTAATTCCAAGTAAGAACTATGAACTTAATTTTAGGAATTGTTCTGGCAATTTGTATTGGTATGAGCTTGGGATTAATTGGAAGTGGCGGATCAGTTGTGGCAGTACCAATTTTAATTTACGTACTAAATGTACCGCCAAAATCAGCGATCGCGATGAGTTTAGTTATTGTCGGTGCTGTAAGCTTAATTGGTGTTATTCCTCACTGGCAACAAGGTAATGTAAATCTGAGAATTGCCGCCTTATTTTCTCCTACTGCCATGCTGGGTGCTTACATAGGTGCCAGAATTGCCTCATTGCCAATTATTTCCCCTACATTTCAGCTAATTTCTTTTGCGATCGCAATGGTAGTAGCTGCTATTCTAATGATTTGCAACAATAGCAACGAATTGGATGATAGCGATCGCCACAAAAACTATCAGTGGTTGGTAATACCAGCCGAAGGATTAGGGGTAGGAATTCTGACAGGATTTGTTGGTATTGGGGGCGGTTTTTTGATTATTCCGGCGTTAGTCTTACTAGGTAAAGTACCAATCAAAGAAGCTGTAGGCACATCATTAATAGTTATTACCTTAAAGTCAATGACAGGATTTGCTGGCTACTTTGGTCGCGTGTCCATTGATTTTAATTTGATGATGTACTTTACCATCGCTGCTAGTATAGGCACAATTGCTGGTGCTTATTTCACAAAATTTACCCAGCCCAAGCAACTGGAAACTGGTTTTGGTTTGTTCATGATTGCTATAGCTATATTTATCGTCATCAAAGAATATGTTTTCGGTCTGACATGAAAATAAGGCAGAAGGCAGTCCTAATGAAACAAGTTTCACCGTCAGGCATGAAAAACCTCACCCCTTGCCCTCTCCTTACCAAGGAGAAAAGTCAGTGCGATGGCTCCCCCACACCCAACACCCTTCTCTTTGACGACATTCAGTCATAGATTAAAAATTTGTAAAGATTTGTCACTAGTACAAGTATTCATTGCTTATGTAGTGGATGACAATCCTGACACTTAGTTGTTGAAGCAGTCGAGGGAAGCGTTAATGGAATTTTTGTCTGATACCGTAGTGTTGTCAAGGATGCAGTTTGCACTGACAGCCATATTCCACATTCTTTGGCCTGTATTAACAACAGGCTTGGCCATTTATCTAGCCATTGTTGAGGGAATGTGGTTGAAAACCCGCAATCCAGATTACTATTACCATGCTCGTTTTTGGTCAAAACTTTATGTCCTAAATTTCGGTATTGGCGTAGCTACTGGTATCCCGATGGAGTTTCAATTCGGGACAAACTGGGCTCCTTTTTCTGAGGCTGTCGGTAATTTTTTTGGCAGTGTGATTGGGTTTGAGGCCTCTTGGGCATTTATGCTGGAAGCTGCTTTTTTAGGCATTATGGTGTTTGGCTGGGAGCGCGTTCATCCCATCATTCACTTTATCTCTACCATCTTGGTTGCCACTGGTGCCAATCTCTCAACTTTGTGGATTTTGACAGCAAATTCGTGGATGCAAACTCCTGCGGGTGGAGAGATGGTAAACGGCAAGTTTATTGTCCACGATTACTTTCAGGCGATTCTCAATCCGTTTATGGCGGTGAGCGTGTCGCATATGTTCCTGGGTACACTGGAGACTTCGTTGTTTGTAGTTGGTGGAATTAGCGCCTGGTATATCCTTAACAATCGCCAAAGCGCCTTCTTTGCTAAAGCCTTTAAGATTGCCTTAATAGCAGCGATCGCTGTGGCTCCATTGCAGATATACGTAGGACATTTGAGCGGTGAGCAAGTGTATCACTATCAGCCTTCAAAATTGGCAGCAATGGAAGCGCAATGGGAAAGCACCCCAACAGGACAACCAGCAGATTGGAGCCTGGTGGCTCTACCAAATGAAAAAGCTGAAAAAAATAATTGGGAAATTACGGTTCCCAACGCCCTTGGATACATTTTGGAATTTAAGAAAAACCTTTCTGAACCTGTACGAGGACTCAAGGAATGGCAACCCCAAGATAGACCGCACCTTGTTGGTCTAATTTACTACTCCTTCCGCACGATGATTGCCATTGGCTTCTTTTTAGCAGGATTGATGCTCGTCAGCACTTTGCAATGGTTACGTGGCAAACTTTCCCCAGAAAATATTGCCCAGCAGCGTTGGTTGATGCGTGCTTGGATTTTTGCTGCTCCCCTGGGATATATTGCTGTCGAGTCAGGCTGGATTGTACGCTGTGTCGGACGACAGCCGTGGACGGTTTACGGACTGATCCGCACAGTTGATTCTGCCTCCCATGTACCTGCGACTAATGTCTTAACGTCTTTAATTGGGTTTGCAACTACCTACACAATTCTATTTATAGCTGTCTTGTACTTTGGTAGTCGTATTATCCGCATCGGGCCAAGATTAGACTTGCCAATACCAGGGATGGAAACTAAACCTGCAGTAGAAACAACTCCAGGGCAATTTGTTCCCGATGAGCGTCCCGTAGAAGCGCAGCAATAGGAGGTGATATGGAGACGCTAACTTATTTTCTACCACAGGTTTGGTTTGGAATTTTAGCCCTTTTTCTCTTTCTCTATGTGATGTTGGATGGGTTTGATTTGGGAGTAGGAATTTTGTCCCTGACTGCTTCCAATGAAGAACGCCGTGGAATTTTGATGACTAGTTTGAGTAACATTTGGGATGCGAACGAAACCTGGTTAGTGCTGATGGGAGGAGGTTTATTTGGGGCATTTCCTCTTGCCTATGGCACAATCTTGAATGCCCTTTACATCCCAATTTTGTTGATGGTGTTTGGGTTGATTTTTCGTGCCGTGGCGTTTGAGTTCCGCGAACAAGCAAAACGGAAGTTATTTTGGAACTTTGCCTTTGGCGCAGGGAGTTTTCTGGCAGCACTCGGTCAAGGATTTGCCCTTGGCGGCGTACTAAAGGGAATTCAAGTAGATCAAGCAGGGCATTTTATTGGTACAACTTGGGATTGGTTAAGTTGGCAAACTATATTGGTAGCTTTGACTCTAATTCAAGGTTATGTGCTGATTGGCTCAAATTACTTGATTTGGAAAACTACAGGCGAGTTGCAGGAAACACACTATAAAACAGCAAAAATTGCGGCTGTGACAACCCTAATCGGAGCAATTTTGATTACTGTCACAACTCCGATATTTTATGAGTACGCTAGAGAGCGTTTATTTCATCGTCCTCTAGTTTATGTGTTTGCCACAATTCCCTTGCTGGGAGTCTTTTTGATTTCGCTACTAATTAGGAGTTTATTTCGTAGAGAAGAGAGAGCACCGTTTATTTGGACAATTTTGCTTTTCATGCTTACGTTTATTGGATTGGCAATGGTTGTTTTCCCTTACATTATTCCGACTCAAATCACCATTTATGAAGCCGCCGCTGATCCCAGTGCGCTGGTGTTCATGATTATTCTCATCGGTGCGCTCATCCCCGTGATGTTGTTTTATAACATTTATCAGTACATTGTGTTTCGGGGTAAGGTTACTGGCGGGCAATATGGGGAATAATTAACAAGAGTGGAGACGCGATATATCGCGTCTCTATAATAGTTTTGGCGTTACACAAAATCATGTTTACGCTATGAAATTAGCAACGCTTTGTTGGTTGAAAATCCAATACAATGGATCGCTGTAGAAACAATACAACCAACAAGAAGTATTTTTAGCAAATATTGGCGCTTGAGTTAAGTATTCAAACAATAATTGACCTCTTTAAGCTAACTCTAATTCACCCTAGTTGCCACACGCTCTCGTCCACTTTGATGTAGGATTACGTGTGATGCTTTGCCTGTCTCATCTACTACAAATGTGCGTTGAGCATCTATTAGCTTCATAAAAAACTTTGTTGATGACTCTGGAAACAATTCAACTCTTTCCTGTCCAATCCATTGAGCAAAAAGGCGATCGCATTCTTTTGTCACTATCATCACCCATCCCGGCTCCAATTCATATTGCCCGACGTAGGCATCATAAATTGTGGGATCAAGTGCGATCGCTTGCCGTTTTTTAGGCAGCTGATAAGGTTCACCAAACAAAATCGCAGCCAAATCATTTGCAATAGCCACAACTGGTGTTGCTACTGCTGGATCTATGTTGGTAAGCACAATCATAGAAACTTGTTCATCTGGATATCTAGCAATGCGAGTGCTAAAGCCATCGATTCCACCACCGTGATACAAAAGCTTGCGTTTAAAGTGAGTGCATATAATTCCCCCATAACTGTGGTAATATCCTTTACCATCTTCTGCTGCACTAATCGTAACCTTGGGTGTAAACATCATCTCTCTAGACGCCTCACTCAGTACTGCATCGGTATAAAGTCCTTGCTCCCATTTGTAAAGATCCTCAATGGTTGAGTACATTGCCCCTGCACCCGATGGCCATGACATATCGATAAAATCTGCGTTTTGATAAGTTTCGCCAGTGAAAACATAGCCCGAAGCTCGATGGGGCAAAATCACCTCTTGGCGATCGCAGCCTGAGTCTACCATTTCCAAAGGTTCAAGAATTTGGTGTTGCAGGTACTCGGTGTAGGAGTAACCAGAGACTGTTTCAATAATCTTGGTGAGGACTACGTAGCCAGAGTTTGTATATTGGTAACGCTCACCTGGTGTAAACTCTAGTGGTTCACTACTAAATCGGGCAATCAAATCATCCAGAGTTACCTTAATTTTCTTTGTCCGCTCAAAGTTAGAAAATTCTGTGTAGTTGGGAATACCTGAAGTGTGGTTGAGCAGGTGATGAATAGTAATTTGCTCACCGTTGGGATAGTCAGGCAAATAAGTTGAAATCGAATCATGCACCTCAAGCAAACCTTGCTCATGAAGTTGGAGAATTGCCGTCGCTGTGAACTGCTTGGTAATCGAACCGAGGCGAAACTTTGTCTGGGGTTTATTTGGAACATTATGTTCAAGGTTAGCCATGCCGTAGCCTGCACTTAAGAGTACTTCACCTGCACGGGCAACCAACACCGATCCCATAAAGTAGCGATTGGCTAAACATGCTTGCAGATAAGCTGTCATCTCGTCAACAACAGCTTGATGGCTAAAGTGTGACTGTTTTCTGTGCTCGTCCATGCAGACTCACCAAGATTACGACTAAAAGGACGTACCAGACACAGCATAAACCCCCAAGAGCGATCGCCCTTGAGGGTTGCGAAGATGTTAATTTTCTTCAATCTAGGAAACAACTGCAATCCTAACTACTAGCAGTAGCAGTTGGCTTTTTCCGCATCTTTTCAAAATAGTCTTCCCAGAATTTCTTTTGAGCGTCTAGCATCATCCGGTGATTTTTTTCCTGGGCTTCTAGGAAGGATTTTACAATTTCTTCTTGGAAATCCAGGGATTTATTAAAAGCTTCGGAGAGATTTTCTTCTCGTTGCATATCCGGGAAATTTTCTAGGCAGGTATCTAAGAATTTTTTCTGCCAATCGCTAAACTGCTTTTGCCACTCGTTGAATTGTTTTTGGTACTCGTCAAAATAGGTGGTATACATTTGACGTTTAACCGCTACAAACACCATTTTTACTGTTTTGGGGGGAGTGGGGCGGCGTTTGCCACTTCCCTATGAGTAAATACTCATCTACTAATAGTATATGCCAGTTGAATTAGCTCAATTTCAACCACTTTACAGAAGTTTGCAACTATTCATCATCCATATAACTAACGCAAAATTCCTCTCAAATCCTCTTGCCTCCGTGTCCTACCCTGAGGGAAGCCGCTTACGCGTCTATGCATCCTTTGCGGTTTATTATTCCATCACTCGTGTGCAAGTCTCGATCAATTAGGACAACCCAAATTCGGAGCGATCGCGAAATTTTTGCAGGCATCACAAATTAATCTCTGCTTTTACCAGATCTGGCATACGATGCAGGCGGAAGCCAGCCTTTTCGCAGGTTCTTTGCATAGCTGTATTCTCCGGTAGAATATCAGCAGTGATACGCTTGATGTGTTCATCCTGTCCTACTTGCAGCAGTCGTCTTAGCAATTGTGTACCCAATCCTTGGTATTGAAACTTGTCACTAACCAGCAAAGCAAATTCTGCCTCACTCAAACCATGCAATTTAGTCAATCTGCCTAACGCTATAATTTCACGCTCATTTGTAGTTGGATTTTGATATTCCGCAACCAATGCCATTTCGCGATCATAGTCAATGCAGCACAGACGCATTAGACGTTCGTGGGCAATCCGTTGACTGAGTTTAACTAAATGGAAGTAGCGAAAATAAATACTTTGCTCCGACAACGTTTTATGAAATTTTACAGCTAGCGGCTCATCTTCAGGACGGATTGGGCGGATGATAACGTGCGTGCCATCTTTTAGCGTCCAAGGTGTAACATATTGCGTTGGATAGGGACGAATTGCGATTTTTGGGAGTTCCTCTTCCTTTATATCTGTTGGATGAAGAACTATTCGCGCATCTAGGGCGATGAGACTAGTAGAGGATTTAATTGTAGAAGCAAACAGGGGATTAATATCAATTTCCTTGATCCAGCGTTGTTCTACCAGTAGTTGGGAAAATCTAACTAATAGTTGCTCAACAGCTGCAATATCCACTGGTGGACGTCCCCGCACACCTTTCAGCGCTTTATAAATTCGAGTTTGTTCCATCATTCGCCGCGCCAAGGTTGTGTTGAGGGGAGGAAGTGCGATCGCTCTATCTTTAAACACCTCCACTAATTGTCCCCCTGCACCAAACAATAATACCGGCCCAAACTGCGGATCGAGGCTACTGCCGATAATCAATTCGTAGCCGTCATTCAGGTTCAACATTTGCTGTACCGTCACTCCCAAAAAGTGTTCTGCCCCCACTTTTTCTGTCACAGAAGTTTCAATGGTGTGGTAAGCCCAGCGTACAGCTTTGGCATCCATGAGGTTTAACTGCACACCTCCAACATCAGTTTTATGGGTAATCGTCTTCGACAACAGTTTGAGTACGACTGGATAACCAAGGGAATTAGCACAATCAACGGCTTCATCTGCTGTGGTTGCCACGCAGACTTGTACAGTGGGAATACCATAGGCTTCCAGAATTTGTTTTGATTCCATCTCTGTGAGAATGGTTCGTCCTTCCTGACGGGCTGTTGCAATCAGCTTTTCGGCAAAGGTGCGATCGGGTAATTGATCCCATTTTTCTACTAGCACTGGAGTTTCGTAGATGCCACGCAGGTTATATGTGTACTGCCACATATAAGTAAATACACGCGCTGCTGAATCTGGATAGGGATAAGTGGAAATACTAGCACGATTGAGAATTGCTTCTCCTGCCATCACCTCTGCTCCTCCCATCCAACTTGCCAGGATCGGTTTGCCTTTTAGCGATGTGTCATGAAGCACTTCTACACAAGATTTCAGCCGTTCAGCAGTTTGGGTAGGATCAGTCATTGCTTGGGGAGTGAGAATCACCAAAAATCCATCGCTATGAGGATCTTGGGCAGCAACTTCTAGAGTTTTGGCATAGCGTTCCGGATCGGCATCTCCCAAAATGTCGATTGGATTGTTGTGACTCCAATAAGGAGGCAAAAATTCATTATATGCAGCAATGGTATCTGTAGAAAGTTCCGCCAATTCCCCACCAGTGCTAATCAGACAATCAGTTGCCAGCACACCCGGCCCACCTGCATTGGTGATAATAGTTAGGCGTGGGCCTTTCGGACGAGGCTGTTTTGCTAGTACCTCCGCCATGTTAAACAATTCAGAAATTCTCGTGACTCTCAACACCCCACTACGCCGAAAAGCAGCATCCAGTACTTCGTCACTGCCGGTGAGCGCCCCTGTGTGAGAAGCCGAGGCTTTGGCAGCTGCTTCTGTTCGACCTGCTTTAATCATAATAATGGGCTTAGTTAATGCCACCTCACGAGCCGCAGACAGAAATGAGCGTGCATCTCCTATTGACTCCATGTAAATAACTATACTGCTAGTACGTGGATCGTCACCAAGATAATAAATTAGATCGCCCCAACCCACATCCAGCATTGAGCCAATAGAAATAAAAGCACTAAATCCGACATTTTCTCGCAAGCTCCAGTCCAGAATAGATGTACACAGTGCGCCACTCTGACTGATAAAGCCTACCCTACCCGGACGGGTGATCGCGCTAGCAAAAGTTGCATTCAGTCCTGTATGAGGATTCATTACCCCCAAACAATTGGGGCCGATAATTCTGAGTTTAGCTTTGCGAGCTTCCTGTAAAATTTGTTGCTCTAGTTCTATCCCAAGTTCACCAATTTCCTTAAAGCCAGCAGAAATGATGACTGCACTTTTTACTCCAGCTTCTACACACTGCCGCACTATACCAGGAACTGTTGAGGCGGGTGTGGCTATAACTGCCAAATCTATAGGTTCTGGTAATTCTGCAATATTTTTGTAAGCTTTAATACCCATTACACTGTGGTGTTTGGGATTTACGGGAAATACTGTGCCACCGAAGGGGTTGCTGATTAAGTTCCACAGTAAGGTACGTCCTACACTTCCAGGCGAGTCGCTCGCACCGATGACAGCAACTGTCTCCGGTAAAAAAATAGAACTGAGAGGTTGATGTTCGGAACGTAGAATATCGTAGGTGAGATCGGTTTTAAACTTACTGCTGGATTGCATATCGCTAAAATTCCTTAATCAGGACAGCCTTGTAAAGCTTATAAATCCAGCTCGTAGGTTAAAAGAAACAGTTGAGGAAATTGTGAGGAAATTTAACAAAAGCGCTCAAAAGTGCTGTTTTGATTGCATGAGTGAGCGTTGAGAGAATGGTATTTTTGTGATGCGAGAATTTTTTGTGTTTGCTCAAGCCTGGTTCAACTGACTGCATCGGCGGCTCTTATCAACTTAACTCCGCCATATTCTCATTGCTTTGGTGTGTGAGTGCGATCGCCCTTTTGATGAATTAACAAACGGTGGGCTATGACTTGCGTCTAACCCACCCCACAGATAAATAAAACTTGAATCTTGCCTAAATCCGCGACTTCACAAATTTCTCTAACCTATCCATCCCTTTTTCAATTGTTGCTAAATCGGTTGCGTAGGAGAGGCGAATGTTGTCGTCTACACCAAAAGCAATACCAGGAATGACTGCAACTTGCTGTTCTCCTAGTAAAGCATCACTAAAATCTAGAGATTTAAGTCCCGTTTTGCTGATGTCGGGGAACAGATAAAACGCGCCATCTGGCTGAGGACAACTCAATCCTGGTATAGCATTGAGCCTTTCTAACATTACCTGACGGCGTTTAGCAAAAGCTTGGCGCATTTCTTCGACACAGTCTTGAGAATCTTCTAAAGCCGCGATCGCACCATATTGGGCAAAGGTGCATACATTGGAAGTGCTATGGCTTTGGATGGTGATTGTAGCTTTAATTACATCAATTGGCCCTGCTAAATAACCTATCCGCCAGCCCGTCATCGAGTAAGCTTTGGCAAAACCGTTGCTAATAATTGTGCGAGCAAATATTTCGTCTCCCAAGGAACCAATTGTCACGTGTTTTGCGCCGTCATAGAGAATCTTTTCGTAAATCTCGTCAGACACAACCAAAATATCTGCTTCCACTACTACTTGCGCCAGTGCCTTAATTTCTTCTGGCGTATACACCATGCCCGTAGGGTTAGACGGCGAGTTGAGGATAAATAACTTTGTCTTGGGAGTAATTGACTTTCGCAATTGATCAGGAGTAATTTTATATCCTGTAGAGGCATCTGTAGGAACAATTACAGAAGTACCACCTGCTAGCGTCACCATTTCGGGATAGCTTAACCAATAAGGAGCAGGAATAATTACTTCATCACCTGGTTCAATTGCTGCCAGCATCATATTGAACAGAGAATGTTTGCCACCATTAGTAACAATGACATTTTCTGCTTTATAGTTCAGACCATTATCGGTTTTTAGTTTTTTGGCGATCGCTTCTCTTAGTTTTGGTTCTCCAGAAGCTGGTCCGTACTTGGTTTTTCCTTCCTGTAAAGCCTTTTGGGCTGCGGCTTTGATGTGCGCCGGAGTATCAAAATCTGGTTCGCCAGCGCTAAAACTACAAACATCAATTCCTTCTGCCTTCATTGCCTTAGCTTTCGCTGCGATGGCTAAGGTTATAGAAGGTGTCACTTGACTTACTCTTCCTGCCAGCTTCATCGTCACTAAAATGATCCGTAAATAGGTGTAAAATACATTCAGCTAAGGGATTCAAGTCCCTACGAGCAATTGAAATAGAAGATTTCTTGCGATTAAGTTCTCAACTATTCCAGAATATCTCAGAATCTCGATTGAGAATTTGCTGTCTTGTCATGATTTCATGAATTAGGGGATGTCACCCCTCATCTGATTTCATCTGGAAAATGCTAAACATAGCGGGCTGAGAAGATAGGCTTCGTTAGAGTTCAAAATTTACGGTGGGTTACGGCTTGTGCCTAACCCACCCTACTGGCTACTACGGTAAAACACAGCGGCGGCAGATAAAATAGAACTCAGCACCAGCTTGCGTGTGTCCGTTGCCGTGATGTGTTAGGCATGAGAAAACCTGGAATTCTGGGTTTTGGTTCCATAAGCTCAATCTAATGGTGACTTTTTTGCCTAAACAAGTAGTTAAAATAACTCGTCTATTTTCTGTAAGTCTCGCTCCGAAAGGATTTTAAAGCTCATTAGCTGCATTTACCCAATATTGCTTAACGACATCAAGCGATCACACCCAATGTTGAGCAAGTTACTCAGAATTACTCAAAATAAATGCTTATTGTGAGCTATCTATTGTTTTGATATCACAAGTATTTCTGAATTTTTGATTTCTGCTGATTGGGCGCTGATTGAGTGATCGCTAATTTGTTCAAATCTTCTATCCATGCTTTTGCCCGCCAAGAAATTTATTTCTTGGCGTTTTAGGGGTGAGGTACTGCTTTTTGATCAATCACTCAAATACGACTGTACGATTTCTATACACCAACACGCGATTCTGCAAATGCAAACGTACTGCTCTTGCCAATACAACCCTTTCTAAATCCTTACCTTTTCTAATCAAATCTTCAACTTCATCACGATGGCTAACTCGCACTACATCTTGTTCAATAATTGGCCCCGCATCTAAATCAGAAGTTACATAATGTGCTGTTGCACCAATAATTTTCACGCCACGCTCAAAAGCCTTATGATAGGGATTTGCACCTACAAATGCTGGTAAAAATGAGTGGTGAATATTGATAATTTGTGGAAATTTAATAATAAAATCAGCGCTCAAAATTTGCATATATTTTGCCAATACAACTAAATCAATGTTGTACTGCTGCAATAATTCTATTTGTTTGGCTTCTTGTTCAATTTTATTCTCTTTTGTAATTGGAATATGATGGTAGTCAATACTAAACTGCTCCGCCATCTCTCTTAAGTGGGGATGGTTACTAATGATGAGGGGAATTTCAGCAGTAAATTCTTTGGCACGATTACGCCAAATCAAGTCTAACAGACAATGATCTTGCTGGCTAACCCAAATCGCAATGCGCGGCACAGTGTCGGAAAAGTGCAGTTCCCATTGAGCTTGTAAAGGTTGGGCGATCGCATTGAATGCAGGTGCGATCAACTCACGGGGTAAATTAAAGCCTGCTAATTGCCATTCAATACGCGTCAGAAATAAGCCTGCGGCAAAATCTGTGTGTTGATCTGCATGAATAATATTGCCGCCATTAGAATAGATAAAATTAGCAAATTTCGCTACTAGTCCCCGTTGATCAGGGCAAGAGATTAACAATGTTGCTGTTGGACTTGTCATGATAACGTTACTATATCGAAAGATTGATGTCACCAAGGATAGCTAAATTTAAGCTTAATTAAGACAGCAAAATTAGTATATTTTATTTGAAAAATTTTGTAATTAGAAAAATTTTGTAGTAGTCAATAAAGTTAGTGTTGAATTATTATAGTTAATCGAGCAACAAATCATTTGAAATAGAAAATATAATTATAATTATGAACATCATCGAGCACAATGTTTTCTTTTATATAGCTATTATTATTTACTTAATAATGACTTACTGTTTTTTTACTAACTGGCTGGAGTTCTTTCAACAAGATAAAGACATGAATTCAGGAGAGCGCTCTTTTTCTAGTGCCATTTTGGTGATAGCTACTATTCTATGGCCGATTATCGTTCCTTTTGCTTATTTAGAGTTATTGAGGTTTCACAAAAAACATAAAAAATCTATTGATCAATTAATTCATGAGTCTACTTCTACTTTTGGCGATCGCTAAGATAAAAATACTAATTTATTCATAAACATACTTAAGTTTGTAGTGTTCGTTAACTTAGTGTAATTCACATCAATCATCCTACCAAAAGCCACCAGGCAGCAACCCACAAACTATCATTACCTGATTCAACCTGGTAACGACAACTGGAGCCTTTGGCATTTAATTTTGTGGAGTGGGTAAATTTAGGCTAGGTAAAGGTTTGCCTTCACCAACATCTGGAGTTTGTTTCCACTCCGACAGTTCCCGATTAACTGCATTTTCAAAATCTTTGGATACTAGTAGCACATCTACATTTTCACTTGATTTACGATCAGGATCAGTTTGAGCATATACGAAACTACCCTTAAAGTCAGGCTTACCCAAAATTAACTGATGAGTTTGCTGATTTTTCAGTGCAATGACGATTGTTGCTTGAGGCTGAACTAAACCAAATTCGGTAAGCTGATCAGCTGGAATTGATAAAGTGCGATCGCTTTTACCCTTAACCAATAAATCCATTAAATAAGACACGATCGCGTCACTAGCTGGAGCTTGTTGGGGAGATGTCATCAACCACTTTGGTGGCTCGGAATTATTGTTACGCTCTAAGTTGAGAGTATAATCTTTGGTTTTTACTGTCAAAGACTGTACATCATCTGCTGTAAAAGAGAAAATTTGTTGTGTTTTTTTCTGTACTTCCTCTTGTTGAGTCTTGGAGTAAAATTCATAAAAGTAAACAAAACCTCCTAAACCCAAAGCTAATAGTATCAAAATTAAAGTTGTTCGCTGTAGTTTCATATTTTAGTCATTTGTCATTTGTCATCAGTTAACAGCAACCACTGTACAAGCGGGTTTAAAAGAGAAATTATCGTTTTTAACTCAAAGTTAATCAACAAAATCTACCCCTACTAACCACTAACTACTAACTTTTTATCTTCGCAGCCACCACAAAACAAATGCTGCTGCAAATCCAATTAAAGGTAAAACTAACAGAGAAGATAAGCCAATCACACCAGCTTGCAAATTTGTCAGATTGATACGACGGTTTTTTGATTCTTTAGGGCGAATGGAAAGGGTTTGTTGATTTTGCTGAGTTGCCCAACTGACTGAATTAAGGAATACATCTCCATTTAGCTGCTGTAAAAATGAGCCATTGGTAACAAAGTCTGAATCGCCTATAATGACCATGCGAGACTCGGTAGCAGTTGAGCTAGGGGATGGAGATTCTACTGTTAGTTTACGCTTTAAAGCTACACCTAATGTTAAAGGGCCTTGGCGATCGCTTTCCTTATTGAACTGCAAGTTTTCGTTTTGTAAATCGCTTTCCGCCCAAGTGTTGGGATAAGCTTTTGTCAGTAGTATGGGAGTAGCTTCAACACCAGGTACAGGTGTGGTATAAATCGGTCGTGCTAAACGATAAAAAGAAATACCGTTGCCAAAATCTTTTGTAATCGGATGCTGTCCGTAATCTGTCACAATTGGCACAGCAGGGCCAAAAGCAACACTACCAGAGACATCAACTGCTAAACGATTGTCCAGTTTTACACCCCATTGTGAGAGTAAACTATCGAGTTTGGAATCTGTACCTGGGTCGAGCATCAGTAACAAATTACCACCGCGATTGAGATAGTTTTGTACTGCTGTGACTTCACTGTCCAAAAGTCCTCGTTTGGGATCGGCTATCACCAAGACATTAGCATCACTAGGAACACTAGATTTTTCTGTGAGATTGAGTGGGGCGGTGGTGTAATTTTTGTTGCCAAGAGCCTCAATAGCCTGTGACATACCATTTTCACTTGCATCAAGTGGGCGTTCGCCATGTCCTTGTAGGAAGTAAACTTTGGCACTCGTTGGATTAACGATTTGTTGTAGGCTGTTAGTTAACTTGACTTCTGAGAGGCGATCGCTAACATTTACCGTCTGCACCAATTGGCGTCTATTTCCAGATTGTAGGTAAACTTCACCATAATCTTTGACACCAAATTTCTCTGCCAGTGCAAATCTAGTTTGCGGATCGACGAACTCAAACTGGAATTGAGGATTTTGTTGACGATAATTATCCAATAATTCTCGGTCTTGCGGATTTTGAGCTACATCAAATACCCAAACTTTTACGGGTTGTTGTAAATTTTGTACCAATTCTTTTGATTCGGGCGCAAGGGTAAATAACTGAGTTTCTGTCAAATCTGCTCGAAAGTAGTAGCGAGTTGCTAAAAAATTAATTAACGCTAAAATTGCTAAGACAGCAACAGATGCTACTAAGGCATTAGTACTAGCTTGGGTAGAACGACGCCCCCACCAGCTACTGTATCGGCTTTTTCCTCCTAACCACAAGCCAATAATTAGTATGCCAGAAATTATCAACGCTAAGGGTATTGCTCCCCATTGATCTGTAATTAAACCTGTTATTAAACCAGCAACAACTAGGGATTGGCCAATCCAAAATAATAGATATTTCCAAGTTTTATTTTTTGCAATAATCTTCATTTTTTTAGTTACTTGTCCTTTGTCATTTGTGCTTTGTTATTAGTCATACGTCCTTAGAGATTATTTATAAAGTAAACCTTAAATTGTAGGATGCGTTAAAGCAGCGCGTAATGCACCGCATTTATTGATGCGTTCGGCTAATCTGACTCTCTTAAACGCTCAAATCCCTACATAGCCGTAACACATCCTACTTAATATTAACTTTATATATAGCCTCTTACTGATGACGAATGACTGTTGACTAATGACTAATAACTACTGTCGTTGAAAGCGGAGTGCATCAATTGATTGTGCTGTGAGAAAGATCCCTAAAATTATGTAACTGCCAAATAATACCAAGCTGCCAGTGTCAAAAATTCCTTGGATGAGAGTATTGTAATGTTTTAATAGTGATAAATGCCCCAAAGCTTCTCCGATAGGGCCGCTAATATTTTTAGCTACTAAATCAATAAATAACAGCAACAAAATGACTGCAAAGGTAAGTACAGCGGCCAAAATTGTGCTGTCTGTCAAAGAAGAAATAAACATTCCCAACGATAAAATTGCTGCTGCGAGCAGAATTAGTGCTAAATGTCCAAGCAGGGGAATGATGGGTGGCATTGATGGAGTTGATCCACTCAAGGCGATCGCTTCCAATGCCAGCAATGGTGCTACCATCGTGATAAAAAATGTTAGCACTCCCAATAATTTACCTACAGCTACTGCCCAATTAGTCACTGGTGAAGTAGCTAGCAGTTCTAAAGTGCCGCGCTTGCGTTCTTCGGCATAAAGCCCCATCGAGAGGATTGGCAGCACAAACAATAACAACCATCCCAACCGATCTAGAAATGCCCGCACAAATTCATAAGGCACGTCTATTGGTGGTACTGGAATTCCAAATTGTTGTCCTTGCAAATCTGCTGCTGCTACTGCTGTTAAGATACCGTCTGGCCCCATCAAAATTAGAACCAAGAACAATCCTGCTAAAAACCAAAAAATGCCAGCGATCGCATAAGCCAAGGGAGAGACAAAATAACTCTGTAACTCTCGACGATAAATGGCAATCACATTACTCAGTATTACACTCATTTAAGCTGCCTCCTCCTCATTAGTTATTGTTGAGTCAGCCTCATTTTCTGGAATATTTTCTTCTGTAGTTAGCTGCAAAAATACATCTTCTAATGTGGCACTAACACGTCGCATTTCATACAAGTTAAATCCAGTACGTAGCAATGCTGCCGCAATTTCCTTTCCTGGTTCTGTACCTGGTTGCGAAATTACCCGCAGGTAAATACGCCCATCTTGAATAGGAGTATGACTTGGTAGTGCCGTTGCAGTAATCGATTCTACCAGCTTTACACCTGGCAGATTGTGCAGCATTTGTTTAGCTAAACTTGCTTCGCCTTCAATTTCTAATTCATAGCCTGAACCAACTGTTAATTGAGTTAACAGATGTTCTGGGGTATCGGTAGCTACTACTTTGCCGCGATTAATAATAGTTACGCGGTTACAGGTCATACTTACTTCTGGCAAAATGTGAGTGGAAAGAATAATGGTATGGGTTCCAGCCAAGCTTTTAATTAAATTTCGCACCTCAATAATTTGTCGGGGATCGAGTCCTACCGTGGGTTCATCTAGAATAATTGCTGGTGGATCGTGAACAATTGCCTGAGCAATACCTACTCTTTGACGATATCCCTTAGATAATTTGCGAATAATGACGCGGCGCTTTTGTTGTAAGTTGCAACGTTCTATCGCTGCTTTCACTTTCGCAGAGCGATCGCCTGCTGGTACTCCCTTAATCCGTGCCACAAAATGCAAAAATCCTTCCACCGTCATTTCCGGATATAACGGTGGTGTTTCAGGTAAATAGCCAATCCTTTGCCGCACAGAAAGAGAATTTTCATGGACATCGAATCCAGCAATTCGCGCTGTACCGCTCGTTGCGGGCAAATAACCAGCTAGAATTCTCATAGTGGTAGTTTTGCCAGCGCCATTTGGCCCTAAAAATCCTAAGATTTCCCCTTTTTCGACGTTAAAAGTTACATCAGTAATTGCTGGGGTAGAGCCGTATATTTTACTCAAATGCTCAACTTCAATCATTGGTATCAGTTATCAGTTATCAGTTATCAGTTACCAGTTCCCATTCCCTGTTCCCTGTTCCCTCAACCCTATTCCCTTTTATTTGTTGTGACATTCTCTCATAGAGGTCTGTCTAGTAAATGACGAGTTTATGAAAATGAAACCACAAATTCACAAAACATCAAAAGTAGCTTACAAGATACAGGTGACAGCTTGGTTAAATTCCTCATGTTTCTTGCTTTCCCCTACAACGCCAGTCGCACGCGACTTGCACTCAACCAGGGAACCTCCAAGGGCGCAGTGGTTCCCGATCCCCTTCTATTTTTAAAACCATCTGACTATATTTTCATATGCAGACATAAAGTTCTTGTCATTAGGTAAATCAAAAGTTATTTTTGATTGTCATCATTTAAAATTTTTGCTCGTATATAAATAGTCAATGGTCAACTCTATCCTCGTTGCTACACTTTATGTCAACCCCGTAACGGGGAATGATAAAAATGCGGGGACGCGGTTGCTTCCCTACAAAACTCTTACTCGTGCCTTAAAACTATCCAGAACTGCAATCATTATTCAGCTAGCACCAGGAACTTATAGTTCTGCTAATGGTGAGCTTTTCCCGCTGATCGTTCCAGGTGGAGTGATGGTAGTGGGTAATGAGGCAACCAAAGGTCAAGGTATTATCATTTCTGGAAGCGGCGAGTATCAAAGTGAAAGTTTTGGAGCGCAAAATATTACACTGCGATTACTAGATGATTCTAGTCTGATGGGTGTGACGGTGACTAATTCCATTGCCAAAGGTACTGGTGTCTGGATTGAATCAAATGCCTCACCAACTTTGGCTAATAATACTTTGATTGGCTGTGGACGTGAAGGTGTTTTTGTCAGTGGTAATGCCAAACCAGCAATTTTAGATAATGTGTTTGTAGAAAATGGTGCCTCTGGGTTATTCATGGCACGTCATAGCAAAGGGGAAGTGTTACGCAATGTTTGGCAACGCAATGCGATCGCCATCGCGATTAGTGATTTTGCTGCTCCTTTGCTTGCGAATAATCATCTCTCCCAAAACCAGACTGCGATCGCTCTTGCTAGAGAAGCACGACCAGTTCTGCTGCACAATATTATTGAAAAAAATCGCCAAGGTGGTTTGTTGGTGAATGGTAACGCTATCCCCGATCTAGGTAGCGCTCACAATCCAGCAGGTAATATTTTTCGCGACAACGAAGCTTTTGACATTCAAAATGCTACATCAAATAAATTAGTTTCTGCTGGCAATCAACTTAATCCTGTGGGCATCAAGGGTTTAGTTGAATTAAGCGCAACGGCAGCAGAAGCTCCCAAGTTAGTGACTGTTAGTACTAGTTTTTCCGATTTGCGGGGACATTGGGCAGCAGCTTTTGTGGAAGCCTTGCTAAGTAAAGGTTTAATTAGCGGATTTGGCGATGGTAAGTTTCAAGCTCAAGCCCCAATGAATCGTGCCGCGTTTGCCGCCATGATTACGAAGGCTTTTGATGTACCAGTAAAAAATCAAGCATCTAAATTTACAGATGTTAAATCAGACTTTTGGGCAGCAGCAGCGATCCAGCGTGCTGCTAATATGGGTTTTCTTGGTGGATTCCCGGATGGGACTTTTCGACCAGGACAAAATTTAACCAAGATTCAAGCAATTGTATCTATAGTAAATGGATTACAAATCAATGGTGGCAATCCTAATGTGTTAGCAGTATATCGCGATCGCGCTCAAATACCTAGTTACGCAATTGACGCCATTGCAATTGCCACTCAAAAACTATTGGTAGTCAATTATCCACAAACCGAACTATTAGAACCGTTGCGGGATATCACTCGTGCTGAGGTAGCAGCATTAATTTATCAGGCGTTAGTAGCCAACGGCAAACAAAAACCCATTGTCTCTCCCTATATTGTCAATCCCGATGCAGATATTCCTTCGTTTACCGACATTATGGGGCATTGGGCAGAAGGGTTCATACGGGCATTAGTAAGTATGAACTTAACTCGTGGTTTTGCTGATGGTACCTATAAACCAGATCAGTCTATGACTCGTACTCAATATACGGCTTTAGTTGTAGCTGCATTTAACCCAACTCCTAAACGTCCAGTACCAGATTTTACTGACGTACCTCCAGAATTTTGGGCATATAAGGCGATCCAACAAGCCGCACAAGGTGGTTTTGTCGGTGGATTCGGCGATGGCAGTTTTCGTCCGCAGCAAAATGTGCAAAGGTTACAAGTGATCGTCTCCTTGGTAAACGGGCTTACCTTACCACCAGCTCACGCTGATACTTTATTAAATTTTAAGGATCGCCATAAAATCCCTGAATATGCCCGTACAGCTGTTGCAACTGCTACAGTGCAAAGAATTATAGTTAACTACCCAGATCCTAAGCAAATCGAGCCTCTGCGAGAAGCAACACGGGCAGAAGTGGCAGCAATGGTGTATCAAGCTTTAGTTGCAATTGGGCGATCGCCTAGCATTCATTCACCATATATTGTTTCCCCTTTTGCTGTTGGCAGCAAGTAGAATTAAGAACACCTCTTGAAAAAAGACACTCTTGGGACAAAACACTGTAGCAAAAAGCGCGGTAGGCTATATGCGAAGGGAGAACAATTTAGCTGTATTGCCTCAAGTTGATAGCCCAATGTTCACGCCAACTTTGGGAACATCTGCTGACTTGGCAATAGCCTTATTAATTCACTATAGTTTCGACCTCAGTGGTTATGGTGCTACTGAACTAGTTGAGCGCTGGCAAAATCAATTTCCAGATGGCTGGCTACACTTAGCGGTAATTGAAGCACTATATCAAGGTCGCTACAAAGCCATATCGGTACAGCAAATATTAACACTCTGGCAACGACGCGATCAGCCTAGTTTTCATTTCAATATGGAATTTGAACGCCTGATTTGCGGTAAATTTCCTGAAAACTTAACCTCGTTTGCAACTCCATCCCTAAACTCTGCTCATCTTCATGAACAGAGATATCAAGGAAATGTAGCAGGAGTAGTTTCTAATTCACCTCAATTGCCATCTTATAAAAAACACTCTTCTGGGCATTTACAAGCAGAGGAATCTCCTTATAAAAATGGTTCTTCCACCCTCAAGCTTCCTACTCCCTTACCTCCTGTCTACCATTCTCCATCGAGCGAGCACAAGACAAAGCTACTACCACCCGCTGTCAATCACCCACCGATTGAACAATTCACCCCCCAAAGGTGTGATCGCTCGCAATCTTTCACAGAAAAACTCAAAGCGATCGCCCAAGAAGAAAATCAAGATGAAAACAGCTTAGAGTAGTCCCCAGGGTTGCTTACTCCTCTATGAAACGTCATCTCATCTTCATCAGCGAGATATTATTTGGGATCTAGCAGCTTTTGTTGAGTTTGCTAGTAATTAGTACTAAATACTACTAAGTAGTAAGAATTTGATAAACTATTTATCGAAATAAATTTTTTAAGTACAATACGTTATATAATATTGGTTTGCGTACTTATTTTTAATTTACCTGCCTAGTTTTAGTAAAAAGCATAATTATTTACATTAATATGTATAGAGTTTTCTAGTTTTACGGTTAATTCCTAATTTACTCAAGCGACGTTCATAATTTGTTATTTACCTAAAGTTAAAGTATATCTGCAAATCTACCTCTTAAAAAGAGATATTCATGACACAATAGGGATTTACTGAATTACGCTTGATTGAATAACTTTCATGTTAGTTATTAGATAGAATAAATAAAATTTATTGGCTAAAATAAAGGCTGAAACAGCATTTTCAATAAATTTAGAAAATCTAATCCTAGAAAAAGCTTGTTTAAAGTTTTACTTCAGTTATAATAAGGCGTGATGTTAAGTAGAAGGCAAATTGCGGATAGCAGAAAGTGAAAGCCTGTTTCCACCTGCTGTCTAGAAATTAGTATTTCATATTTAAATGGTGTCCACCTGCTGTCTAAAA
This sequence comes from Chlorogloeopsis sp. ULAP02, assembly GCF_038404745.2. Lineage (NCBI taxonomy): Bacteria > Bacillati > Cyanobacteriota > Cyanophyceae > Nostocales > Chlorogloeopsidaceae > Chlorogloeopsis > Chlorogloeopsis sp. ULAP02. The sequence goes on from NZ_JAYKTT020000010.1 coordinate 35,926, forward strand.
AGTAGTCTTTTGAATTGAGATGGTGTGCACCTAGTGTCTAAAAATTAGCAACTTATTATTGAATGAAGCTCACCTATTGTTTTGACTGAATCTAAAATTAAGTATAAGCGTCACAAAGCTAGAAAAAGCTCAAAAAGTCTAAAAATCGCTTTATAGATTTAGAGTTTAGTGGAAGTAAAAATGCACTGCTGATTATATTGATTACAAAGCGGTTTACAGCCAAAAATTGAAAGTTACTTCTACCGTTCCCACAATGCTGTTTCTCAAGGAAGCTATTCATCATGAGAATCTTGCTAGCAGAGGATGATAAGCGTATTGCCGATTTACTTGCAGAAGCTCTTGCTACCCAACATTACATTGTTGATATAGCTACTGATGGTGAAAAAGGTTGGGATTTTGTGAGGACTTTTGCTTATGATTTATGTTTGCTGGATGTGATACTACCAGAACTAGACGGTATCAGCCTTTGTCAGCGGGTGCGCTCTCATGGTTATCAGATGCCAATTATGCTGGTGACTGCTCGCGATGCAACTAATGATATAGTTACAGGGTTGGATGCAGGTGCAGACGACTATGTGCGTAAACCGTATAATCTCCAAGAATTATCGGCTCGCATCCGAGCTTTATTGCGTCGTGGAAACACCACTTTATCACCTGTGATGGAGTGGGGAAGTTTGCAAATCGATCCTAATATTTGTCAAGCCACTTATGAGAATCAGCCTTTACATCTGACTCCTAAAGAGTATCGTTTATTAGAGCTTCTCCTTCGTCGAAATGGTTGCATTCTCAGTCGTAGCGATATTCTAGAGAATCTTTGGTCTTTTGAGGAGCCTCCAGAAGAAGATGCAGTCAAAGCTATTATCAAGCGTTTAAGACAGAAATTGAAGGCAGCCGGAGCACCCAGTGATTTTGTGGCGACAGCTTATGGCATGGGCTATTATCTCCAGAATTGTTCACAAGAGCAAATTTCCAATTATGAAGAGCCTCTCTCTTGCCAGAGTGTGAATAATAGTTCTAGAAACGGCAGGGTAGGTATTTCAAATAGAAAAATCCGCTCTTAGTAAGGGATGCAATGAAAAAATCTAGGCAACAGAAGCCGCCATTGAGTTGTATATAGCATTCATTCAGCCTAATTTTCATGTTTCAATCTCTGCACAGACGTTTTCTGTTTCCATTGCTAAATAGACGTTTTACACTTGTGCTACTTTCTGTGATCGCAATTTCAGTACTGCCTGGGGTATTTTCTTTAGAAAATCATAGATATTTTGTAGGTAAATCTCAAAATTCCTCTCTGCATCCAGTAAAAGATTTGAATGATCGCCTGCTGGCTTTAGCTCAGAGTGCTGCTCCTTCTCTAAGGAGAATAAAATTTCAAGGATTGCAAGGTATAGAAGAAACAGGGTTACCTTGGCGTCAATCTTTAAAGGAAGGGCAAGGGTTGGAATGGTTTGATGCCAACGGCAAACATCTAGTAAGTGAAGGAAATACTGCCCCTAACACTCCTTTAGCTAGAGTTTTATTTTCTTCGCGTTTAAATAGGGATGCTCCAGTCATAGAACAAAATGGACATATCCGTTCTGTGTCGATCGCTGTATATACTAAGGAAGCAGCTAGGGAAAATGAGCGGTTAGAAGGCTACATTCGAGCTAGCGAGCTTACCCATCAAGTGGCATTGGAAGCAAAATCGCTGGAATTGGAACTGGAATTAGTTGAACTAGTGTTCATAATCTTAGCCGGTACCATTACCGTAAGTCTGTTTTGGTTTACGTTGAAGCCACTCAAGAAGAGTTTCCGGCAGTTACAACATTTCAATGCCGATGTTGTACACGAGCTACGCAATCCCTTGACGGCGATATTTATCGCCGCTGAAGTGATGCAAAGTCAATCACAACAGCTAAATCCCCTAATTGCAAAAAAGCTGGCGGTGATTCTCAGTTGTACTGAGCAGCTAACACGTCTTGTAGATGATCTATCTATGCTATCAAAGCTAGATGAGGTGGACAAAGACTCTCGTGTTCATCATTCTCTTATTCCTTTGGATGAACTGCTACAAGATTTGGTAGAGCGGTTTGAGGCTCAAGCGGAAAACAGAAATATTCATTTCGAGTCACAGTTACCTACTGGCATATTCATAACAGGTGATGCTCATCAACTTAGTCGTTTATTTTCAAATCTCCTAGAGAACGCCTTTAAATACACAGCAGCAGGAGGAAGAATTGCTCTGATGTTGAGAATCGAGAAACGATTTGCTGTTGTACATGTAGAAGACACTGGTATTGGTATTCCTCAGGAGAATATACCACTTATCTTTGAACGTTTTTGGCGCTCTGATAAAGCAAGATCTAAGCAGAAAGATGGTTTGGGATTAGGATTGGCGATCGCAAAAACTATAGTAGATAGACATAGCGGTCAAATTAAAGTTAGAAGTACAGTAGGAGTGGGTAGTAGCTTTCTAGTCTACTTACCATTAGCCGGAAGTAGAACTGCCTAAATCAATTTTTGATATTCCCGTGTTGGCTCAAACACAGATCATTTTCGGATAGTGAAGATTAAATTTAGTCTGATGTCCAGTTGAGCAGTTTAGCAACTTGTTCTGGTAGTGTCATGGGGTTAAACGGTTTGGCGATCGCTCCTGCTATACCCATTTGTTTGAAACCATTTTTTACCAGAATCAAAGTACTTGGTGATTTGTGGTTTTTTTGAATTCAGGTAATTTTTTTCAAATCTCTCTAACAAATTTGCAGCCTTATAGACTTGTTCCCATGTCTTTTCAGATGCTTCTAATAGCAAATTATTGCCAATTATGAGATATTTTTCAACTTTAGCAAATATAAACAGCTTCGGAACTTCTAACAAAGAAGGAATTTTCATTTTCAAGCTCCTTGAAAGTTAAAAATTTAATAACAATTTTCTTAGAATCTCTCAATTTGAATAATTATCTCCAATTTTGAGAACTTTTCAACGAAAGTCTAAGTAGTTATCTGATTCTAGATTCTCATTATTCAACTGATTAAATCTTCAATATTTTGATTATTGTAATTATCGAACAAACGTAATTTGTGAGAGTGATGCTGTCTTTTACAAGTGATTAAATCTTCAACATTGCGGTGCATAGTACTGCAAATCAGATCCAGAGGTAAATCATTTGGATCATGTCCAAAAGGTTCTTCTATTTCAGCACCAATTTCATCAATGCCAAGCAAAACTAAGCTAATAAAGCCGACTATTGGGCCTGTCCATAAGTGTAAACCTCCTACCATTTCTACAGGCAACAATAGAAAATAGATTATCAACAACATTTTGAGAATCATAGTATATATTAAAGGCATTGGTGTTTTGAGAATTCGCTCGCAACCGCCTAAAATATCTACCAAATCATCTAGTAATTCTTGTAAAGAATTCATTTGGAAAATATTTAGATTTTTCAATTCGTACTGATGTTGTAGAAAATCGCCAATCCAAAAAGCAATTTCTAGTGGGGGATGATTGACTTTTGTAAGTTTAGAGTATTGTAATTCAGATATCAGTAAAGATAACTCATGATTAACAGGCTCTCGTCGCAGATGTAACTTCATTGCAACTGTAAAAGCAACTACTTGTCGCAGTGTTCTCTCTTTTTTTGTTCTATCTCTTGGTTCATACTCGTTAACTTCAATCCAAATTCCACGAGTTAGATTACGGACAGTATTAACTAAAGAACCCCACAATTTACGTCCTTCCCAAAAACGATCATGTGCTGAATTTGTTCTAAAAGCTAATAACAAGCTCAAGACTATGTTGAGAGATAAAATTACCTGAGGTAGAACTTTACTTAATTCAATAAATGTAAAGAAACCAAAATGGTGGAGTAGTGAAATTAAACAACTATATCCAAAGCAGAGAAGTACCCAAGGAAGAATTGGTTGAAAAACTGAAAACTTCAGTTTAAAAACTACTTGAAGCCAGTGCAATTGCTCCCCAGTATAAATGTGAAATTTACTTTTAAATGACCTCAAAGTAGTAGTTTCCTTTTTTGAATATTTTGCTTTCACCAGTTTTTTCAATAACATTGACTACTCCCTTTCTTATATAATTGAAAAATTAAGAAAATTTGAAAATACATATCTTGCACTATTTTTAATAACCGTAGAGTGGGCATCACTAATAACCTAAGCATGAGAGCTTGAGTGAACTCTAAGTATTATCCACCCTACAAAAATTGCAAGCAACTAACGTTACCAATGACAGCTGCTAGAGGGTGTATATATGCTGTCGGGTGGATTTCTGGTATCGTTTCCATCAAATTGAAAGTTGCAATGATATTACTATGGATATTTTGCATGGGGTAACCTTCTTTTTCTTGTCAAAAATACTTAGGTTGTCAAGAGTAGAATTCTTTTTTGTGTTGAGTTGGTTAATGCATACAAGAAAATTGAATAAAGGTAGCAGTGGAGTAATCAGACATAGAATTTATCTAATGACAGCTCCTGCCTCATCTGGAAGACTTTTAAAAATCTTCTCTTGGTTATCTTATGAGTTAGAAGGTGACAAACCTGAAATAAAAAAGTGTCAAACTTGAGATAAAAAAGTGACAAAGTCGAGACATAAAAAAGCGATCGCCTAGAATCTATGACAGAGAAACTCAAAGCGATCGCTCAAAAAATTAAAGATGAAAGTAGCCTCAAACAGCTAAAGGTTCATCATCAATCCATGAATACGTTGATATTCGCGGATCATAATTGCGTTTTTTAGCTCGATTTTGGAAAGTACAGAGTCAGGAAACTTATCCCCTGAGTAGCGAGGCTGATACCAACTTTGACTCTCAAAGTGGCGCTGCAACTTTGGCTCTTTAAACATCCGCCCGTGACGCGCATAGATTTCGTTACGCATTATCGTTAGTTCCCAAGCGCTACGCCCTTTTAAGTCTGCTGAAGTTAGCAGCCGCTGTTGAAATAAGGGTGTAGTTGTAGCATTTAAAACTTTAGACTTGGGAAGTTGCGAATCTTGTTGTTTGGGTGTCTGAGTAGTCGCTTTTGATACGGTTTGCTGTGTGGTATTTCCAGGCGTAAAGCTTGGTTTTGGTGATACAGCTTTTGGTATGCTGGTTTTATTTTTAACTTCTGTTTTTTTTGTTTGTGCAGGGCTGAAGCTTGGCTCTGGGACTGCGACTTCTGGCGTACTGATGCTATTTTTTACTTCAGTTTCTTGGCTCTGTGTTTCGGCAAACTTAGGATGCTGCCGTACTGAATTTAGCGGTTTATCCTTGGCTGCAACCTCTTGATTTGATAGCACAGCCCAGGAGCAAGCCCCTCCGACAACAAATCCCCCCACAAACATCACAGAAGCCAACCCTACCTTAGAACTTACATCCCTAACAGATGAAGGGTTTGGTTTTCGGATCTGAAACTTGGGTTTTTCTAAAGGAATTTGAGATTCTCTGGTGTATGAATCAATTTCTTCCAGATTATCTTCTTCTAGAAAGATATAAGAAATGGTATCCAGTAATTTCTGCTGGTTTAAGGGTTTGTCATGGAGGTAGTGTTTATTGGTATCCTTTTTTGGCGTAACTGGTTCTGGAACTAGATCGGTTAATTCTAGTTCAAAAGCCAGTATTTGTGGTGGTTGTTGTTCAGAACTTTGGGCATTTTCTTGAGTTTCTTGAGCTTGAAGAGCAATAATCTCGCTATCTTCCTCTCCCAAATCCAGAGAAAGTAGACTGGAGATAATTAAAGGTTCTTCCTGCTGTGCATCAGGCTCATGAAACTCCTGAAAGTGATTTACGTTGATAGTGCTGTTACAAGTGCTATTAAGAGTGTCGTCCATATTGCTTTTGCGAGTACAGCTAGGCAGTTACCTGAAAGTGAAAATGAAGCACTAGGAAACTGACTTGACAATGCTGAGAGTCATTACTTATGAAAACTCAAAGCAATGTTTTGGGCAGAAGTAATTATGGCAGGATGCACAACTGTATCAAGTTAGTTGATTGTTTCCCGTCATTTTCGGAAAACGATCATATATGTCTATTGAAGAAATTTTATACTACCCTATAAAAAAGCGATCGCCCCCGATACCCCACATCAACAAGCGATCGCTTATGAAAAATTAGATCCTAAAAACTGTTAATGGTTAACAGTCAAAAACTAACAATAATGCATAAATAACTATCAACTAATTGCCTATTAACTCCATCGTCGCTTGTAACCCATTGTTGTTAAGTATTTTCAGCATTTGTTCGGCGTTAGAGCGACTGCTAAAGACTCCTACTTGCATAGCTGCTTTACCTTGCCAAGAAGTGGCAAAAGCACCAGGAGCAAGAAATCTCACTAATTCCTGATCTTTTTGTGTTTGTACTGCTGCCATCACTCGGTAACGCCCTATCCCTGGAGATTGCCCACTTAATGAACTTCTGACTTGAACTGGTTTGGCAGTAGCGCCGGGTACTGGCACTTTTCGCATATTGGTAGACAAAAGTGCCGCTTCGCCTAGAGGTACAGCTTGTAGTACTGGCAATGACTGGGCAGGAGCGGATGTAACTGGAGTGGATGGGCGCTGCGCACCAGGTGCAACAAACTCTATGACATTGTTATCATTGTTAGCGATCTGCATGTCATTAGTCTGTGATTTGCTTCCCCTGACTGTTTGTCTACTCGTCAAGGTACTTGGAATTGGAGATGCTCCAGTTTTTGGGGAAGTCGGTTGCTTTGGTTTGGATGCTGCGACACGCAGACGAGACGCCACAGAGGATTGCTGTGAATTCTTGACATTCGGGCTGCGGAGCGCTCTCATCTCAGTGAATGCCCGTGGCACACCCGTAGCCGTTTCTGTTTGCTGAGGTTGAGATTGTAAGTTACGGGCAATGGGTACTGCTGTACCTTTTGTATCTACTTTACCGACAACGCGATCGCTTGCTAGTTTATTGCCGTAGGCAGAAATAGTTTGCCCAAGAGCGTTGGCGTTAATGTCATAACGTTTGTTATTACGAAACTCGTTGCCACCAGCATCAGAAAGGTTGCCTAAATCTGGCTGTGCTTGAGCGATCGCAACTAACCCATCTTCTTTACTACCTTGAATTACATTTTTCCGTATCACTGGGTGAGAAGCAGCTTGTACAATAATCCCACTTCTGTTGTCTTGAATTTGATTACCGACAATTAAGGGTTGAGCTTTTTGAGCAATATTAATCCCAAAACCCGTTTCTTGAAAAATATTTTCACGGACTTCCGCATCAGAGGTGCCGGTAATTGTAATGCCGTTGGCTCCATTGCGAGCAAACAAATTATGACGAATAATTGGTTTCCCGCTACCAGTAACGGTAACCCCATCTTGAGTACTGCCAGTAAACGTGTTCTCTGCTACTGTTAGATTGCTAGATTCAATCCATAAACCATAACCACGTGGATTGGAGTTAGTAATAGTCACCCCAATTATCTGCGCTTCCTTGGCTCCCACAATCGCAACATTTTTACTGCCAAAACTACGACTGAGATAGTCACCACCACCAGCGATAATAATATTGCGACCTTTGTTGCTAGCATCTCCTTGAATCGTAACACCAGGCTTTAGTATTAAAGGAAACATCTCTCCTGTTTGGGTACTGTATGTTCCCTCGACCAGCTTAATCGTAGTATTAGGAGTAGCTATTCGCAAAGCCTGAGTGATAGTTTTCAAAGGAGTGCTTTCACTGACCTTATCTTGTTTGTCATCTCCGACACTTGGGTTGACAAAAAGCACGTTAACCTGAGAAATTGTACTCTCACTTAGGTGTATCTGCACTGGTGTCTTCGGTATCTGAGCAACAGCACTATCCAGGCAACTACCCAGGAAGGCTGCACTACCTACTCCTATACCAGCAAGCAGAGATAAAAATGAAAAACGAGATATGTGAGGAATTGCGACAAAAACACAAAAATATCTTTTGCGCTTTTGAGCAACTGTGTGTGTTAATTGGATATCCTGCCAACAAGACTTAGAAAAAAAATGGAGGTCAATCACTTTTGCTGCACTCCCTATAAAAAGCTAGCATTTTTTATACTCTTTCTTTTGCAAAAATGTCGATAATACAGCTCAGTTACCGTAATGGTAGCTATTTTTGATACAAAGTGTTTTAATGAAGTGCCAGGGACTAAAGTAGAAATATTCTACAATCCCTCATCTTAAATTCTTAGTAAAAAATTAGTAGATATGCAAAAAATATTGAGAATATGAAACAGGCTGACTGTTACGATGAAAGCACTAATGGGGTTGTTGTAATGGTCGAGCCATACAGCCAAAGAGAGCAAATCCAACAAGTTGTTTACCGCATCTTGGATGCAAACTTAGATCGGGTGCGGGAAGGCTTGCGAATTATTGAAGAATGGTGTCGCTTTGGCTTGAATAATTCCCAGCTGGCTGGGGAATGCAAGCGAATGCGGCAAGAGGTAGCAAGCTGGCATACAGCTCAATTACGGGCGGCGCGTGATACACCAGGTGATTCTGGTACTGAATTAACCCATCCTCAAGAAGAGGAACGCTCAAGTATAAAATCTCTGCTGCAAGCTAACTTCTGCCGAGTGGAAGAAGCCTTGCGAGTGTTAGAAGAATATGGTAAGCTTTACCACTCAAATATGGGGAAAGCTTTTAAGCAGATGCGATATCGGGTTTATACCCTAGAAAGTGATTTAATGGGTTATCAGCGACACCAATTACTGTTGCGATCGCATTTGTATCTTGTCACTTCCCCAACAGAAAATTTACTGGAAACTGTCGAAGCAGCCCTTAAAGGTGGGTTAACTTTAGTACAGTATCGCGATAAAAATGCTGATGATAGTACCCGGATTGCATTAGCTGAGAAATTGCGGCAGTTATGCCATTCTTATCATGCAATTTTCATCATCAATGACCGGGTGGATTTAGCTTTAGCGGTAGATGCTGATGGGGTACACTTGGGACAACAGGATATGCCCATTGCCATTGCCCGACAGTTACTAGGGCCTCACCGTTTGATAGGTCGTTCTACCACAAATGCGGATGAAATGCAACGGGCAATAGCCGAAGGTGCGGATTATGTTGGTGTAGGGCCAGTTTATGAAACTCCTACAAAAATTGGCAAGCCAGCTGCTGGTTTAGAATATGTCAGTTATGCTGCCAAACATTGCTCCATACCTTGGTTTGCCATTGGGGGCATAGATCCAAACAACATCAATGAGGTGATTGATGCTGGAGCACAACGTGTAGCAGTGGTACGCAGTATCATGCAAGCTGAACAACCTACTTTGGTAACACAATATTTTCTATCGCAGCTAAATCGCATTCAACCAATTCCTGAAAAGTCCTATGTCTAATCAAATTACCCTTCAGGTAAATGGAGAAACTCGTAGCTGCCCTTCTCAAACTTCTTTACCCGATTTACTTCAACAATTGGGGTTTAATCCTCGTTTGGTAGCAGTAGAGTATAACGGTGAAATTCTTCATCGTCAGTTTTGGCAAAATACTCAAGTGCAGCCAGGCGATCGCTTGGAAATAGTCACCATTGTTGGTGGAGGTTAAGTCAATAAACAAGAATAGCGAGCCTCACGAACATAAGGCCATTGATGCAAACTCCTCTTGTTGGCTAAAACTCTTCCCCTGCGCCCTAATTTCTCGCGCAATCCTTTATCTTCACATAGTTGCCTAAATGCTGTCAGCATCTCGTTGCCAGAATTAGGGTTTACTAGTATACCATTTTCTCCATGACGGATGACATCTATCGCAGCACCAAAGCAAGAGGCGATTACTGGCTTGCTAAAATAACCTGCTTCCAAGTGAGCAACACTAAAGCTTTCAATACTAGCAGCCTTGCGATCGAATAAAGCTAGCATAGCAAAAATGTCACAAGCTGCATAGTAGCCAGCTAACTTATTATTAGATATGTGTCCGGCAAAGTGTACCCACCGATCTAACCGCAAACGCTGAACCTGAGAGTGAAGTTTTTGCTCAAAAGGGCCTTGTCCACAAATTATATAGTGGACATCTAGCCCCAAAGTCAACAGTAGCGGCAAATTGTCAATTACTAAGTTGTTGCCTTGATGCTTGTGGAGTGTTCCGACAGAAAGGATTACCACAGAGGATTCCGAAATATTGTAGCTATTTCGCACTTGCAAACGTAAATCCTCCATACTTGTGGAATTTTCAATGTCAAATTTTTCCCTTCTGACTACCGGGTGAATGACATGGGCAGGAGTATTAAATTGAAAATAGGTGGTAACCAAATCACGGGTGAAAAAACTGTGACAAATAATCCCTGTAGCGCGTTGTAGAGTGAATGCAAACAGCGATCGCGCTATAGGATTGCGTAAAGCACACAGAATTTCATTCCCATTTAGATAGATAAAAAAACGAATCGGTAAAAGATAACTCAAAACTAATAAACAAAGAAAACTATAACCGTGAGTCCACTCTATATAACGGTAGTGATAACGGAAATAAAGCTTAATTACTAGTATAAAATTGTATACAAAATTGAGCAATGGTGTTAGGAAAATTCCCTGCAAACCACCATACCAAAATTTAGGAATTTGCCACCGATAGATAGGAAAACCTTGCGCTCTGTCAAATGCTCTATCGCCCATACAATTAGCCGTAAGCACAATTACTCTTTCCCGTTCTTGAAGACAACGATTGTATATATATTCCTCACTCCCGCCTTCTATTGGTAAAAAAGTACGAGACACGATCAAGATATCTGGAGATGCAACTGTATCTCTAATTGTTGCTAACCTTTGGGAAATCTGTTTCATTAGGAATTAAATAATTAAACTTCTAAATAGTAGAAAATCTGAAATTATTTTTTTGAATTACAGACTTAAAAATCACTTAATTAGTAAATCAAGAAAAAATATTGTTTCTGTTTTAGAATAATCAGACATCCATACAATTCAATTTCAATGTTAATTTATGGGAAAATTTTATTTCCTATTTCCTCGTTTTAGTAACCTAATTTTCGGGAAATTTGACATAGTAACTTTTATCTCTCATTCTACTTTATAGCTTCATATTTTAATTCACATCATTATATGTAAATTCCAAGCTAAATTTACTAAGAGTACTTAGTTTAAAAAACTAGATATTGATTGACTATCAACAACCAAATTTCCAAATAGAGTTTATTAAAACTCGATCCAGTGCAAATTGATTTTGATTCCGAGACTTTTTATAATCTATCTTCAAAAATTTCATATTTATTGAATTGTAAATAAATATGTATAAACTTTCTATATTTGTATATACTTTTTTGCATTCATTTTTGTTTCTTAATATTATTTAACCAATAATTTTTTAATAATTTAGTATTTGAGTGTTGTCATAGTAACTTATATAATAATAACTACAAAGCAATTTTATAATTGAGTAATTTTGAATCAATGAAATAATCTGTATAAAAAGCAAAAATTACAATTGTGCTAAATAATTGAACTATTCGTCTAACGCATCCAACCCTTAAAAACGGTGCGTTACGCTCCGTGATCACACATCTGACTGGCTACATATTTTTCAAAAATCAAAGATGAGTCCTATAGTTATTTTTCTAACTCCACTAAATTTTGTAAAAATACAATAGTTAAACCCCGCTTTAGAAAATAGCAGTATACTCACCTCATAAAGCTTTAAGGGAGATTAACCATAAAAGTTTTTATTAGCTATTCTTTTTAGTCATAAACACAATAGCTGAATGAAAATAAAATGTCTTGCCATTTTGGCAACTTTAATATTAGGGACGCTTGAAGAGGAGTGGGAGAGGGAGAAATTTATCAAAAATATTTGCCGTGTCTCCTTGTCTCCTTTCTAATCCCTATCCGTTGCCCCTTTGAAGATAAAAAATAACAAGTACGGTTATTGCGATCGGAATACCCTCTAAAGATAGCTGTTGATGTCGGGTTGGAAACGGTACATTGAAGATGTAGCCTGTGATGAGAGCTACTACTAATGAAAACTCGCTCCGGGCCATGAACTGGCGTCACTGACTAAACAAAAACATCCCACCCTAGTGAGAAAATCATAACCAAATACCGTTTTTCAAGCAATTGTGTTATGCGTAAAAAACTACAACAAACCATCAAACCGCTTTTAAAATCCCTGTTTGTTCTGGTCGCGGTGTTCGCATTGGTGCTAACTCAAGCCGATGGAGCACTAGCAGCCCGTAGCGGAGGTAGGATTGGTGGTGGTTCTTTCAGAGCGCCCAGTAGCCGCCCCTACTCATCACCCCGGACTTATGCACCTCCTGGCGGGGGATACTATCCAGCGCCCTACCCTGTGTATCCAGGTGGTGGATGGGGATTCCCCTTTGTCGTACCAATTTTTGGTGTCGGTGGTGGATTATTTAGCTTGCTAATTTTTATTGCGATCGCTGGCTTTTTAGTCCAAACTTTCCGTCGTGCTACCAGTGGTGGCTATGAGGGTGGCTACGACGAAGTTGGCTATAGCAGTAACCCTCCTATTTCAATTGCGCGTTTGCAAGTGGGCTTATTAGCTCAAGCTCGTGATTTGCAACCCGAACTCAATCGTATTGCTGAAACTGCTGATACCAACTCTCCAGAAGGTAGAACTGAAATATTGCAAGAAGCCAGCCTGGCTTTACTTCGCCATCCAGAATACTGGGTATATGCGGGTGGTGGCACACAACAAGCACGTTTGAATGCAGCTGAAGGTGTATTTAACCGTTTGGCATTGGCAGAACGCAGCAAATTCACCGAAGAGACTTTATCTAACGTCAATAACCAGCTCAAAGCAGCCAATCCCAAAGGTGCTTTACCGTCTACTGGTGAATTGGATAATCCAACCCGTTTGATTACCGAAGGGCCAGGAGAATACATTATAGTGACTTTACTGGCGGCAACTCTGGGCAAATTTGAAATTCCACAAGTCAACAGTGCTGATGACTTGCGTCAAGCCTTACGTCAAATCGGTAGTATCCCTAGCGAAAAACTGTTGGCGATTGAACTGCTGTGGACTCCTCAAGCAGAAGGCGATGTCCTTACCACTGATGATATACTGGCGCAATATCCAGAGCTAAAACTCGTGTAGATTGAGGTGGAAAATTCCACTTATAAGAAGATCCCCGACTTCTTAAAGAAGTCGGGGATCTGTGTTTTTAGTTTATTTATGTTGACTTACTTAGAAGAATTTATTTCAAATTCATTTAATTACTTATCATTCAAAACTCTCCGCGCTAGTTTCAATGATTAATTTTCAAGTGAACTCGATATCATTCCTCCAAATCCAGTTGTGCAGTCTCCTGTTCTTCATAATCATAAGTATTGTTACTCATGATTGAGCTTAATTCTTCTTCTTCCTCGTCATCATAATCGTAGTATTCTTCAGTACCACGTGGTATTAATCGACCTCTATTTCTCAACCATTCGAGAAATGATTCTTCATGCTTGAGAGGAATAACAGCAGCTCTCTGATTACGGGGTTCCTCCTGGAGAACTGGCTCAGACGGCTTCACCATATTCTCTCACCTCCAATAGGCTATGTAATTAGATGCTATCGTTGCATATCCATTGCCAGGGACTGTCAATTGTGGTATTTACTTCTATTACTTTGGTAGTACATCGATAGACTGAGGTTGAACAAAGGATAATCATTTCATTCAGCCATTGTATTTATTAACTAAAAAGATTTTTTAATGCTCATTTATCAATAACTATTAAGATTTCTTTGCCTTGTAGAGCGCATAATTATAGTAACCACAGCTTGTTTGAATAGAGGCGATCGCTTCTACAACTGAGCTAACTTTAATACCGGGTGTAGTAACTAACATCTCCCACAACTGAGGCAACGCTTGAGGAGCGCCGATTTTTCCTAACGCCTGTGCCGCACTTTCACGCACAGCCAAGACTTCGTGTTGACAAGCTTTAACTAATACATCTAATGACAACGGATTCGCTACTTGTCCTATGGCATCAAGAGAATCATAGAAAATATAACTATTTTGTTCACCTTTACAAGCTTGAACTAAAGCATCCACCGCTAAAGGAGTGCCAATATTTGCTAATGCACAAGCAGCCGCTTCGCTGATGCCTCCAGAATTCAAAGCATGAATAAGAGCAGGTATAGCTACAATATCATCAATATTTCCTAGTGCATGAGCAGCACGGATGCGAACACCATAGTCTTCATCTTCTAAAGCTTGAATCAACAGATCCACTGCTTTTGGATCTCGAATTTGTCCTAAAGCACCAGCAGCTCCTCCACGCACCTCTGGCATTTCATCCTTCAAAGCTTGAATTAGCGCATCCACCGCTTTTGATTTACCAATTTTCCCTAACGACTCAGTAGCATTTTCCCGAACCTCGAAATTCTCATCTTGCAACGCCTCAATCAAATTATCAATCACAGAGTCATCGCCAATTTGTCCTAACCCAATAGCCGCAACACTACGAATACTAAAATCCTGATCATGCAAAGCCTCAATCAGGGCATTGACTGCCGAGGGATGGTGAATTTGTCCTAATGACTCAACAGCACAAACACGAATATCAGATCTGTCAGAATTCAAAACCTGCTTCAGTGCATCTACCGCCAATGGATTGCCAATATTTCCTAAAGCACAAACCGCACAAGCACGTACAATCGAGTCTTCATCCCGTACAGCTTGCATTAGGGCTTCTAACGCTTGTGGTGTGCTGATTTGTCCTAACTGAATCGCAGCAGTTCGCCGTACGCCAGAATTTTGATCCAATAAAGCCTCAATGAGAGCATTTACATTCAAACTATCGATTATCGGTTCTAAGATAGAAATTTCTGGGGTGCTGTGCTTAAATTTTTCTGGATTTTGCAGATGATCATCTTCTTTTGCTAACATCTCATCCACAGATGCGATCGCCTGTTCACAAGCTGTTATCCTCAACAGATAACTCCGACAAGTTTCAGGCACTTTTAGGGAAGCAACCAAACTCACTGTCTGTTGTTGAAACTCTTGTTTGACAACTCCTGCTAACTTTGCCCCCAACATCAAATCTACTTCTAAAGCCAACCGGATAACTCGTGCCACCTGCACCTGATCATCTAGTTCCTGCAACATCTGGACTATAGGTTCTGTCCATTGCAGGTGATTCAAATAATCTCGTTTAAATTTTTGATCGCTGAGGTTGAGCACAACAGATGGCGAGTTGTGCAGCAATTCCACAGGTGGCAACTTATCTTTGCTTTTACCCATGCCAATCTATGTACAGAAATGATTATTCTAAACCAATAAAGGTAGGATAACTAGGGACACTTGAAGAGGAGGAGGAGAGTGGGGCAAGGAGTTCTCCTCTGAGCATGGGCGCTGTGGAAGACAAGGGGACACGGGGCAGAGGAGAACAACTAATACTAACCACTAACTACTGTACGGGCGGGTTTGAACAACAATCTCTCTAGAATGACGAAATATCTAAATAAACCCGCTCCTACCAATGACAATGACCAATCCCCAATTAAGTGGTTGTTTTTATATCATTTTTTATCTTAATAGTGGCACTTGTTTGCTTTTAATGCAATGATCTAAATTAAGAGTAGAGTTGGGATCGCCTGCATTCAAAATTTCAAAAATATCCCAATTCCTAATTGTTAACTCCTAAATGTGAAGCGATTAAAAGTAGAGCGATCGCAATGAATCACTTGCTCTTTTTATCATAAAGAGGTGAGTATAATCACTACTCAAGCAACGAAGCAAAAATTACAAACGCCAAGGCAGCAGAAGAAAAAATAATCACTCAATCTTCGCCAAAAAATTTCTATTTAGCAAATACCTCCACGCCAATTTGCAAATCAGCAAAAGGATGAATGCAAAAATGAGTAGGAGGAAGCAACTTAAGTCAAATTCCTGAAAAACTTCTTCACACAAGCAATAAATATCTAACAGTGAGGAGGGATTATGCAACTACCACTGCAAATAACCTTTCACAATATGTTCCCCATCAACAAAAATTGTCAAAGTTAACATAGATTAACTTCTTCCTAAATTTGATTAGTGATTATTTTTTCCCTTAGTAACGTCGAAAAGTAGCAAGAAACTGTTGCCAAAAGTAAATTTGACAAATACTGTAACTCAAACTGTGGTGAGGAAAACAAGTTAAGTATTTGCTTGTAAATCTTACAGAACAAAATCAAGACATTACTTTCACCTTATTAATTCTTTTTGCCCTTGAAAAACAAAAATTGTTCTGAGCAATCCACCAAGCCAAGGAGGTGAGAAAGATGGCAACAAAATTTCACGATCGCGCTGAAGCAGGCAAGATTTTAGCTAGAAGACTTGCAGCTTATGCCAACCGCCCAGATGTGCTAGTTGTAGCTTTGCCTCGTGGGGGCGTTCCAGTAGCTTTTGAAGTGGCAGAGGCACTCCATGCCCCCTTAGATATTTGTATTGTTAGAAAGCTTGGTGTACCCCATCACAAAGAACTAGCAATGGGTGCGATCGCTGCCGGTGGAATTCGGGTACTCAATTACGATGTGATCAGTTGGTTTGGAATCTCCAGTAAAACCATAGATGAAGTTGCAGCCAAAGAATTGCGAGAATTACAACGTCGCGATCACGTCTATAGAGGAGAACACCCACCATTAGATGTACGCAATCGCATTGTAATTTTGATTGATGACGGTATTGCTACGGGTTCAACTATACGTGCTGCCATTGCTATTCTGCAACAGCAACAACCTCAACGCATAGTTGTAGCCGTTCCAGTCGCACCCCTGGCTACGTGTCAAGAGTTGCGAGCTGAAGTGGAAGAGGTAGTGTGTCTATTAACACCAGAGCCTTTGTATGCGATCGGTCTTTGGTATGAAAACTTCTCGCAAACAACTGATGATGAAGTGCGGGAACTGTTAGCAAGACAATTTGCAGTTAGCGATCAGCTTTCAAGCTTAATGGAACTGAGCTTTTAGCAATTCAGCACCCTCACCTTATTTATAGCTAGCCAGCATCGACATCTAGACGCCCCCGTCGGGAGGGAATACCAATGGATACAAAATCAATATGGGACGCACAAGAGCAAATAGTGACAGTCAAGATTGACTCAGCTTACTTAGAAGCAGAACTGGTTGTCCCTGAAACTGCTGAGGGAATTGTTATGTTTGCTCATAGTGGCGGTAGCGGCAGATACAGCACCCGTAACCGCTATCTCTCCCATATCTTGCGTCAGGTAGGGCTGGCAACTATTGCCATCAATTTACTGACAAAAGAAGAGGAAGCGATCGATGTGCGAACCAAGCATTACCAATGCGATACCAAACACCTAGCTGCACGCTTAATCAAAGCAACTAACTGGCTAGCTGAGAATCCTAACACCAGCAAACTTAAGGTTGGTTTCTTCGGTTATGGAACTGGCAGTGGTGCGGCATTGCTAGCAGCAGTAGAACATCCAATGGCAGTTGGGGCGATTGTCTCATATAGCGGTCAAACTGACTTAGTTTGTGAAGTTCTCTCCTGCGTGCAAACTCCAACACTATTAATTGTAGGAAGTAATGACTTGCCAGTCATAGCAATGAATGAAGATGCCTTGGCATTAATTACTGCTCCAAATAAACAACTGGAGATAATTCCAGGGGCAACTCACAACTTTAATGAGCCAGGAGCACTTCAAGAAGTAGGGAGGTTAGCAAGCCAGTGGTTTAAACATCACCTCACCACAGATCAGCAGCGAGACTTACACGTTCATGCGATGTCACTCGTTTAGTTAGTAGGTAGTAGTTAGTAGGTAGTAGGGGTGGGTTTAGAAGATAAATCATCAGTTTGAGCCGAAAGATAATCAACGAAACCCGCCCGCCCGTACAGTAGTTAGTAGTTTATTTCCGACTAACCACTATCCATTAACCGATTCCCATTTAAAAGGAGCAATCAACTATGCCAGTGGATCATAACGGTGATGGCGATCGCCAAAGCAAAACACCACAACCTCGGCATATGGGCAGTAGTGTACTGCTGTGGTTATCATTACTGATGTTCTTAAATATGCTTCTGTGGGTACAACCTGCCCGTAATCACGTACCATACAGTGAATTTATCTCTCAGGTAGAAGCTGGTAAAGTCGCTCGCGCAGTTGTTGATACGAACCGGATTGAGTATGAACTGAAACCAGAACCAACTACAAAACAATCCGACACGCAATCCAAACAGGTGTTTGTTACCACACCAATTCCACTGGATTTAGAGTCGCAAAAGATGCTCCGGGAGCATAATGTTGAGTTTGCCGCCCTGCCTCCTAGCCGCACTGGTTGGATCTCAACTTTATTTAGCTGGGTTTTACCACCGTTAATTTTCTTTGCGATTTGGGGATGGTTGATGAACCGCAGTCAAATAGGAGGACAGGCAGCGCTGACAGTGGGTAAGAGCAAGGCTCGCATTTACTCAGAAGGCAATACAGGTGTGAAATTTGATGATGTTGCTGGTATTGATGAAGCGAAAACAGAACTGCAAGAAATTGTCGATTTTCTCAAAAATGCAGACAAATATACCCGTTTAGGGGCAAAAATCCCTAAAGGAGTATTGTTGATTGGGCCTCCGGGAACTGGTAAAACCTTACTAGCAAAAGCAATTGCAGGCGAGGCAGTTGTTCCTTTCTTCAGTATTTCCGGTTCTGAGTTTATCGAACTGTTTGTAGGTATTGGTGCTGCACGGGTGCGAGATTTGTTTGAACAAGCAAAGCACCAAGCACCTTGTATCGTTTTTATCGATGAACTTGATGCTTTAGGTAAATCCCGTGCTAATGTAGGGCCGCACTTAAGTGGTAATGATGAGCGAGAGCAAACTCTCAATCAACTACTTTCGGAGATGGATGGTTTCGATTCCAACACAGGCGTGATTATCTTAGCTGCTACCAACCGTCCAGAGGTTTTAGATCCAGCCTTGCGTCGTCCTGGTCGATTCGACCGTCAGGTTGTGGTAGATCGTCCAGATAAAATTGGTCGGGAAGCGATTCTTAAAATTCACGCCAAAAACGTGAAGTTAGCAACTGATGTGGATTTATCAAAGTTAGCGGCTCGAACTCCAGGGTTTGCAGGCGCAGATTTAGCGAATCTCGTTAATGAAGCAGCATTACTAGCAGCCCGCCGCAACCAACAGACTGTGGCAATGGCTGATTTTCAAGAAGCGATTGAGCGAGTTTTAACGGGGTTGGAGAAAAAATCCCGGATTCTCAATGACAGTGAGAAAAAAACCGTTGCCTATCATGAAGTTGGACACGCACTGATTGGTACGCTCGTGCCTGGAGGTGGCAGCGTGGAAAAAATTTCGGTTGTACCTCGTGGTGTAGGTGCTTTAGGTTACACGCTGCAATTACCAGAGGAAGACCGTTTTTTGATGACAGAAGATGAAATTCGCGGGCGAATTGTCACGCTATTAGGTGGACGTGCGGCAGAAGAGCTGATTCTCAATAAAGTTTCCACTGGTGCTAGTGATGATATTCAAAAAGCAACCGATTTAGCAGAGCGATTTGTTACGCTTTATGGTATGAGTAATACTCTTGGCCCTATCGCTTTCGAGCAGATTAAACAAGAGTTTTTAGAAGGGTTCACTAATCCTCGGCGCACAGTTAGCCAGAAGGTAGCCGAGCAAATTGACCAAGAAGTCAAGGAAATTGTCGATAGAGCACATTACATAGCCCTAAAAATTTTAGACAAGAATCGGGCATTGTTGGAAGAAACAGCCCAAATCCTATTACAAAAAGAAGTTCTAGAGGGAGAAGAGTTGCGATCGCGACTCCGGTGTGTCCAATCTCCATCAGAAATGGATGAATGGCTGCGTACAGGCAAAATTTCTAGATCACTTGCCCATGCCAACAATTTGGAATGGTACTCAAACGACCGGACTGGAAAAAATTAGCAAGTATATCTTACAGGAGAAGTGTATTTGCTAGCTATGGCACTTAGTTTTACGAATTGATTGGATTTTGTTCTTTGTTTAGTTATCAATTAATTTTTTAAATTTTTAATTTTTTATTGCTTAAAGGGAGACCGAACTTATATGAATAAGACATCAGAACGGAAAGCTCAACAGAACCTAGTTTTAATTACAACAGGTTCGGTCAAGCTAGAGGGCAATCTAGTTATACCTGAGAATGCCCAAGGAATTGTATTATTTGCTCATGGTAGTGGTAGCAGTCGCCACAGTCCTCGCAATCAATTTGTTGCAGATATACTGCAATCTCACGGATTGGCAACTTTGTTAATTGATCTACTGACATCCCAAGAAGAAGCAGTGGATTTGCGGACAAGACACCTGCGCTTCGATATTGGTCTTTTGGCATCGCGGTTAGTTGACACAACAGATTGGCTTGCCCAAAACCCAGACACAAGTCAGCTGAGGGTGGGTTACTTTGGAGCCAGTACTGGAGCAGCTGCTGCATTGCTAGCAGCCACAGAATGTCCACAAGCTGTAGGAGCAATAGTCTCTCGTGGCGGACGCCCAGACTTGGCTGGCTCGGCATTAGGTCGTGTCAAAGCACCGACACTTTTGATTGTTGGTGGGTATGATACTTCAGTGATTCGCATGAATCAGGATGCACTAGCACTAATGCGTGTTGACAAAGAACTAGAGATTGTCCCTGGTGCAACTCACTTATTTGAGGAAGTAGGGACATTAGAGGAAGTAGCGCGATTAGCGACTGGGTGGTTTAAGCGGTATCTTTCGAGAAATAAGGCAGAGGGCAGAGGGCAGAGAGAAGTTTGAGCGGAGGTTTCCTCCGTTAGCAAAGCTCCTCCGAAGGAGGCTCAAAGCTTCAAAGAGGCAGAAGGAAAGAGGATTTGACTTGTTTGTTTCATTAGATTTCTATGAAAGAGTTAGTCACCCTAGCATTTATTGGTGATGTTATGCTCGGTCGAGGAGTCAACGAAGAAATTTCTTGGCGATCGCCTGATGATTTCTGGGGTAATGTCCTGCCGATTTTACAGAAAGCAGATGCCGTGATTGCTAATCTGGAATGTGCTATTACCGAGCACCCTCAACAATGGAGCAAAACGCCAAAAGCCTTCTACTTTCGTGCCGATCCCGCTGCAGTAGATGTGCTTCGTGCTGGTAATATTCGCTTTGTTAGTCTTGCCAACAATCACACGCTGGATTTTGAAGAACAAGGGTTACTTGATACGTTGCACTATTTAGATGCTGCCGGAATTCATCATGCTGGGGCGGGTAGAAATATCAAAGAGACAACAACTCCAGCCGTCATTAATGTTGGCGGATTAAAAGTAGGTATTATTGCAATTACAGATAACGAGCCTGAATTTGCAGCAACAAGCGATCGCCCTGGCACTAACTATCTGCCAATCCGCTCTGACTCTAAAACCCTAGCACTAATTGAATCTTGGGTGGTGCAGTTACGGCGCTCAGGCGCTGGACTGGTAATCCTTTCTGCCCACTGGGGGCCAAATATGGTCACTTCCCCACCACCCCACTTCCGCCGCTTTGCCCACGCAGTTATAGATTGCGGCGTGGATATCTTTCACGGTCATTCTGCCCATTTATTCCAAGGTATAGAACACTACAAGCATGGTTTAATCCTTTATGATACTGGCGATTTTTTGGATGATTATGCAGTAGATCCGCTCCTACGTAATGACTGGTCTTTTGTATTTCTTGTAGAAGTAGATAGTAAAGGTGTGCGTAAGTTGCGTTTAATACCAGTTCGCCTGTGTTATGCACGAGTTGACCTTGCTCAAGGAGAAGAATTTGAAGCCATTTGCAAACGGATGCAATTTTTATGTGCGGCATTTAATACTGTATGTATTTTAAAATCACCTGAAGGGCTGGAAGTTAACTGAAGCCTGAAGTATGAAGTATGAAAAAGGTATAAGCAATAAAGGTATCGCCCATATCAATTAGCAGTAAGCTGTTTTATCTAGGGCTTTTTTTCACAATCTACTATGGCAACGATTAACGACAACTACTTGAAGCTAAAAGCAGGTTACCTGTTTCCCGAAATTGCGCGACGAGTTAATGCCTTTGCTGAGGCGAATCCAGATGCCAAAATCATCCGCTTGGGCATTGGTGATGTCACCGAACCACTACCAGAAGCTTGCCGCACAGCGATGATTAAAGCTGTGGAAGAAATGGGCGATCGCGCTACTTTCAAAGGTTACGGCCCGGAGCAAGGTTATGCCTGGTTGCGTGAGAAAATCGCCAAATACGACTTCCAAGCACGGGGATGCGAAATTGATGCTTCGGAAATATTTGTATCAGATGGTTCTAAATGTGACACTGGCAATATTCTAGAAATCTTTGGACATGACAACACCATTGCCGTTACAGACCCGGTTTACCCCGTATATGTAGACACTAACGTTATGGCGGGAAATACTGGAAAAGCCAACGATAAAGGTGAATTTGAGGGTTTAGTTTATCTGCCAATAACAGCAGAAAATAACTTCACCGCCACAATTCCCTCGCAGAAAGTCGATTTAATTTACCTGTGTTTCCCTAATAACCCCACTGGTGCAACCGCCACCAAAGAACACCTCAAAGCATGGGTAGACTATGCTAGAGCTAATAACTCGATTATTTTCTTCGATGCAGCTTACGAAGCCTTTATTACCGATCCATCGATTCCCCACTCCATCTACGAAATAGAAGGAGCAAGAGAGTGTGCGATCGAGTTTCGTTCTTTCTCTAAAAATGCCGGATTTACCGGAACTCGCTGCGCCTTGACAGTTGTACCAAAGAACCTCACAGCCAAAGCCGCTGATGGTTCCGATGTCGAGTTGTGGAAACTTTGGAATCGTCGCCAATCTACTAAATTTAATGGCGTATCCTATATTGTGCAACGTGGGGCTGAGGCAGTTTATTCTGAAGCAGGGCAAGCGCAAACCAAGGCATTAGTTAGCTTCTATCTGGAAAACGCCAAAATTATCCGTGAGCAACTAATTGCGGCTGGATTAGCTGTATACGGTGGTGTCAATGCTCCTTACGTTTGGGTGAAAACACCTAATAGTCTTTCTAGCTGGGATTTCTTCGATAAATTGCTGCATAGCTGCAATGTTGTAGGCACACCCGGTTCAGGCTTTGGTGCTGCGGGTGAAGGTTACTTCCGCATTTCTGCATTTAATAGCCGGGAGAATGTAGAAGAGGCAATGAAGCGGATTACCGAGAAGTTTAAGGTGTAGAGTTAAAGTTGCGGTGGGCAATGCCCACCGGGCTTGGTTTATAAATTATACGAATTTACTGAGGTGTCACCTTCTCATCAAAGGAACGGTAGAGCCAGCAAAGTGAATTTCTTTAGCAGCGTTGAGTCCAGATTCTAATGCTCCTTGAAGCCAGCCTCTCGTCTTAGAAGTATGCTCTCCAGCGAAATAAATCTGTCCTTCTGACTTCCCTAATTCTGAAAATAGTTTCTTCTCCTGTTCATCTGTTGGATAAGCCCAGCCTCCTTTTGACCAGACATCTTTTGTCCATGAATAAAAGTGCGATCGCACAGAGTAATTAGTTACCCCAGGCAGAATCTTCTCCCAATGCTGGAGTAATTTTGTCTGTTGAGCTTTGCCTTCAAAAGCATCTATCTCAACAGCTTTTTCGCCTTTGAGATAGGCATGAAGAATACCTGTTTTTTCGGGTCTATCCCAAGTAGTATGCCACAGTTCTTCATCCTCAAAAAATCCCCACCCATTTAAGTTATCCTTTTCCCAGAACCGATTGGGGAATTTAACAAAGCAACGGGTTGTTGCTCGATAGTTATATCCTCCTGCTGCGGCCTGTTTTTTTGCCGGAGATAGGTCAGGTGAAAAAGCAATCTGATTTAAAACGGTCAAGGGTACAGTACACAACACACAATCAGCAAGATATCGTTGCCCTGATAAGCACGACACCTCAACACCATGAGATGTTTGTACAATCCGAGTCACAGAATTATCAAGTTTAATTTTTTCTGTCAATGCTTGGGCAAATGCTTGGGGAAGTAGATCAAATCCATCCGTTATTTTTTGAATCTCTTGGACACGAGGTTCTGGTAGATTTTTAAATAGTTCTTTCGCTGGGACTAATAGACGTTTTCCGTCCTTCATCGTGATATATTTCCCAGTTGTCGGCGCAAACTGTGAAAGTCTTAAACCAAAATGTTTGATGTAATCAAGGGTTAAATGATGATTCGGTGGGATTCTAGCTGCTCCAAATTCCACTAAATCCTTTCCTTGAAAGGCTCCCCGCAGGGTTAACACTCTACCGCCAATACGTTTCCTAGCTTCTAAAATGGTGACATCATGACCAACTGCTGTTAATTCATACGCTGCCACTAAACCGGAAATACCTGCACCGATAATGAGTACTTTTCGACGCGGCAATCCTTTGGGTAAAGCGCCAGGGGAAGTTGGTTTTTGGGCTTGTACTTGCTCGTAGGTTACAGTTGCGGCGATCACAACAGCAGTCCGCAATAAAAACTGACGACGATTCAGGTTGAGCATAGAAGCGAAACCAGTGATCGGGGAAGGATATTTTTGCCGACTCATGACAATCCCTCCTTGCTGGCGTTGTTACGGAAGGAGTCCATCTTAATCATCTATGATTTTGACAATTATGGGCCATTAGTCCTAAAAAATCTCCTCCAATTTTCTGCTTGATTTCGCGAAAATCTTGCTTGCCAATACCAAAGCGATCGCTCAAATCTCAAGAGAACTAAAACCTATTAACAAGTTCTATTTCATTAAAGATAGGGAGCATCTTGGAAGTTCTCAAAAAAGACCCATGTATTGGGGAATTCAAAGCAGCAAGCCAACCTATAATAGAAGAACTATTCTCAATTAACGCATTTGGAGCAACTAATGGCGGTGAAGGTGCCACAATTGAATATGCTGTTCAAGCCTTAGATATTCGACAAATTATTATCTGCGGTCACTCTCATTGTGGTGCAATGAAAGGACTGATGAAGTTAAACAGTCTGCGAGAGGAAATGCCGCTTGTACATGATTGGCTCAAATATGCGGAGGCAACCCGAAGACTGGTTCTAGATCACTACGGTCATTATCAGGGAGAAGAACTGCTAGAAATCATGATTGCCGAAAATGTACTCACCCAAATTGAGAATTTACGGACGTATCCAGTGATTCACTCTAAGCTCTACCAAGGGCAACTCAGTATTTATGCTTGGATTTATCACATTGAGACAGCAGAAATTTTAGCATACGACCCCCATAAGCACGCCTATGTCTTGCCCCAAAGCCAGCTTCCAGAATCAGAGATGGATGAGCCGCTCTTAAAGCAGTTTCCAAATTGCGATGTCGCAATCCGTTTCGCTGACAACGCCCAGCAAAACGACGTTCAACCTCCTCAGAAACACACAATTTCTGCCCACGAGCGGTTTCCAATGACACACCTTTCTCCGCAGCAGATTGAGCGAATTTATCGAGGATCGAGTCAGACAAATTGAGAGTGCTATGCCCAAACGCCTTCTAGTGGTTGAATCTCCTGGTAAAGTCAAAAAACTCAGTCAAATCCTTGGTTCTGATTGGATTATTCGTGCTAGTTGCGGCCACATTCGAGAACTCAGTGATGAAGGTGAGGATTCCCTGGGGTTCATCATGGAGGGCAGTAGTGTGCGATGTAATTATATACCTCGTGACCAACGCTCGAAAGAAACTATCCAGCAATTAAAGGCTGCGGTTAAGCAAGTTGATGAAGTTGTCTTAGCAACCGATCCAGATCGGGAGGGAGAAACTATTGCTTGGCATCTGAAGGAAGTACTGGGATTGAGGGAACCAAAACGAGTTGTCTACTCCGAAATTACAGCAGCGGCAGTTCGAGGAGCGATCGCCCATCCCAGGAAACTTGACTTTAACTTAATTGGCGCGGGATTATGTCGAGATTGTCTGGATAAGTTAGTAGGTTACAAAGGAAGTCCATTAGTTTGGGCATTAAACAACGGTGCTAAAAGTGTTGGCAGAGTCCAAAGTGCCACCTTACACCTGATTTGTCAACGGGAAAGGGAAATTCAAACTTTTGTCCCTCAAGACTACTGGAGTGTTTGGGTAGATTATGCCGAGGGGTTCCGGGCTTTTTACAAAGGTACGACGAATTCTCCACAAGAAGCACCAGAACAAGAAACAGAAACCCATGATGATGCAGCTGTAAATAAAACAGAAACACCAGAGTCTAAGCGTGTGCTTTCGGAAGCAGAGGCAACCAGGTTAGTTGAGGAAGCACGGCGGTATCCTCATCAAGTTATTCAGATTGAAGGAAAAACTGTTCATCGCCAACCACCTCCACCCTTCACGACTTCCACTCTCCAGCAAGCTGCTGGTTCAAAGCTCAAATTCA